>JALYQB010000228.1 GCA_030856045.1 Actinomycetota bacterium | reverse complement strand
CGGTGGGACTGGCGTACCTGGCAAGGTGGGCCGTCATGAGCATCGGCACCCTCGTGCTGCTCCGCCACGGCGAGAGCGAGTGGAACGCGAAGAACCTGTTCACCGGCTGGGTGGACGTGGCGCTGTCGGAGCGGGGCGAGCGCGAAGCCGTGCGCGGCGGTGAGCTGATGCGCGCCGCCGGCCTGGCGCCCGACGTGGTGCACACGTCGCTGCTGCGCCGCGCGATCAGCACCGCGAACCTCGCGCTGGACGCTGCGGACCGGCACTGGATCCCGGTGCGGCGGGACTGGCGGCTCAACGAGCGGCACTACGGGGCGCTGCAGGGGCTGGACAAGAAGCGGACGCTGCAGACCTACGGCGAGGAGCAGTTCACGGCGTGGCGACGCTCCTACGACACGCCGCCGCCGCCGATCGAGCCCGGCAGCGAGTTCGATCAGGACACCGACCCGCGCTACGCCCCGGGCGACGTGCCCAGGACCGAGTGCCTCGCTGACGTCGTCGCGCGGATGCTGCCGTACTGGGACGCCGCGATCGTGCCGGATCTGCGTGCCGGCCGCACGGTCCTCGTCGCCGCGCACGGGAACTCGTTGCGCGCGGTGGTGAAGCACCTCGACGGTATCGACGAGGTGACCATCGCCGGGCTGAACATCCCCACCGGGATCCCGCTGCGGTACGACCTCGACGGCGATCTGTGCCCGGTCACCCGGGGCGGCGAGTACCTCGATCCCGCCGCCGCGCAGGAGTCGATCGCCGCGGTGGCGAACCAGGGCCGCTGACCAGGGTTGCTGAGCCCGCTGGTGAACCGCGGGTGAACGACGGCTGAAACTTGGGGCCCGTCACCGTCATTCCGGTCACTCCGCGCGCTGCGGCACTAGGGAAATCACCGGGTCGGGTGCCTACGATCGCCCCGTGACGCCCGTCGTCGGTGTGCTCGTTGCGGTTGCCGCGCTCCTGATCGGGGTGCTCGTCGGATTCCTCGTGTGTCGCGCGCGGGGCGCGCGGCCTGCCGCCCCGCCCCTCGGGGGCGCGACGGTCGCCGAGCTGGTCCGGCGCGTCGTGCTGTCCTCGCACAGCGGTCTGGTGCTGCTCGACCACCAGGGCGACGTGGTGCTGCACAATCCGCGCGCCGCGGAGCTGGGACTCGTCGCCGGACCGCGGCCCGACGAGCGCGCCTGGAAGGCCGCCGAGCAGGTGCTGGCCGGGGGCGTCGTCGTGCACGTCGACCTGTCGCCGTTGTCGCGTGGTGCGCGGTCGGGTCGCGGCCCCACCGCGGTGCTGGGGGAGGTCCGCCCGCTGGGCGACGGTTTCACGGTGGTGGACGCCAGCGACGAGTCCGACGCGGTCCGCCTCGAGGCCACCCGTCGGGACTTCGTCGCGAACGTCAGCCACGAGCTCAAGACACCGGTCGGGGCGGTGGCGCTGCTCGCCGAAGCCGTTCTCGACGCCGCCGACGACTCCCATGCGGTCCGCCGCTTCAGCACCAAGATCCTCAACGAGGCCACCCGGCTGGGCTCCCTGGTGACCGAGCTGATCGCTCTCTCGCGGCTGCAGGGTGCCGAGCGGCTGCCCGCGCTCGAGCCCGTGGAGGTGGACGACGTCGTCGCCGACGCGCTCGCGCGGTGCCGGCTCGCCGCCGAGTCGGCGGACATCCGGATCACGGTCGACGAGCCGAGCGGGCTGCAGGTCGACGGGGACGCGACGTTGTTGGTCACCGCCCTGTCGAACCTGGTGGACAACGCGGTGGCCTACTCGTCGCCCGGCAGCCCGGTGTCGGTGAGCAGGCGCCTGGCCGAGCGCCACGTCGAGATCGCCGTCACCGACCGCGGTCTCGGGATCGCGCTGGATCACCAGGAGCGGGTGTTCGAGCGGTTCTTCCGGGTCGACCAGGGGCGGTCGAGGTCGACGGGCGGCACCGGACTCGGCCTCGCGATCGTCAAGCACGTCGCGGCCAACCACGGCGGCGACGTGCGGCTGTGGAGCCGGCCCGGCACCGGGTCGACGTTCACGCTGCGGCTGCCTGCGAGCACACCGGCCGCACCGGGCGGTATCCCGACGGACCGGGTGGAACTGGGAGGAGTGCTGTGACCAGGGTGCTCATTGTCGAGGACGAGGAGTCCTTCGCCGATCCGCTCGCCTTCCTGCTGCGCCGGGAGGGCTTCACCGCTGCCATCGCGGCCACGGGACAGGAGGCGCTGGTGGAGTTCGACCGTAACGGCGCGGACATCGTCCTGCTGGACCTCATGCTCCCCGGCATGAGCGGCACCGACGTGTGCAAGCAGCTGCGGGCGCGCTCCGCGGTCCCCGTCATCATGGTCACCGCGCGGGACAGCGAGATCGACAAGGTCGTCGGCCTCGAGCTCGGCGCCGACGACTACGTCACCAAGCCGTACTCGGCGCGCGAGCTCATCGCCCGGATCCGCGCCGTGCTGCGCCGGGGCGGCGACGACGCCGAGGCCGCGCTCGGCGGGCC
>JALYQB010000212.1 GCA_030856045.1 Actinomycetota bacterium | reverse complement strand
CGGCCGGTCGTCTCGTCGAGCAGGTCCACGGCGCAGTAGTCGGCAACCGACGGCACCACCGCGCGCGTGAGGCGGTCCGCCGCTTCGGCGATGTCGAGCGCCTCGGTCATCCACGTCGTCGCGTCGGTGAGCAGCCGCAGGTCGTTGCGCGCCTCCTCCGCGGTGGCGAGGGCGGCACGGCGCTCGGTCTCCACGACGATCCGCTCGGTGACGTCGGTCTGCACGCCGACGTAGTGCACCACCTCGCCGTTCGCGTCGGTGACCGGGCTCAGCGCGACCTGGTTCCAGAACGCGGTGCCGTCCTTGCGGTAGTTGAGCAGCGTCTCGGTGACGGTCTGGTGCCCCGCGAGTGCGCCCCCGATCCGGGCGACCACAGCCCGGTCGGTGTTCGGACCCTGCAGGTAGCGGCAGTTGCGGCCCGTCGCCTCGTCGAGCGAGTACCCGGTGAGCCGGGTGAACGCGGGGTTGACCCAGATCAGTGGGTGATCCGACTCACCCGGGTCGCTGATCGTGAACGACACATCCGTGGCCGCCACGGCGCGGTCGCACAGCGTCTGCTGCTCATATCGCATCGTCCGCGATATTACCGGGCTCGCCCACCATCACCCGAGACCGTCGATGACCGTGCCGGGGTACCCGGCGGACGGTTCCGCAACCTCCGCCGCCGCGTAGGCTCGCGGAGGACGCCACGGGTTGTGGCGTCCCGAGGGCCAGTCCACGGTGTGCCCTCGGGCAGCGGCGCTCCAGGAGGAACCATGACGACGTTTTCGGCAAGCCCGTCCTCCGGCATAGGAGGCGGCACCGCGGACGTCTCCGACACCTCCGACGCCCAGATGATCACCGTCGAGGTGACGGACCATGACGGTGCGACCGTCGTCAGCGTCGCAGGCGAGGTGGACATGGTCACCACCCCGCGCCTCAACACCTGCCTGCAGGAGCAGCTCGCCCAGTCCCCCGATCGGTTGATCGTGGACCTCTCGGGGCTGAGCTTCCTCGGGTCGAGCGGTCTCGCTGTGCTCGTCGAATCCCTCGACGATGCGCGCGGCCGCGGCACCGATCTGCGGCTGGTGTGCAGCTCCCGCGAGGTTGTGCGGCCGCTCGAGGCCACCGGCCTGACCGAGCTGTTCCAGACGTTCCCCGATCTGGATTCCGCGCTCGCAGGCTGACCCCCGGTGTGTCGATCGGGGCCGATCGGGGTATTGCCTCACCGGTCTTGACCGCGACATCCGGAGATGAGAGTTGGCCATGCCGACGGAGGACGAACTGCCGAGTACCCTTCAGCGCTCCTCGGCGACGGCCCAGCGCACGTGGTCCAAGGCCCACGACGCGGCGGTGGAGGAGTACGGAGAGGGCGAACGCGCCCACCGCACCGCCTACGCCGCGTTGAAGCACACCCACCGTAAGGTCGGTGATCGCTGGGAGGTGATGGACGGCAAAGGCCCGTCGGACAGCCGGGCCGAGCGGGGTGCGGGGCAGCCCGGCGGAGAGAGCGCCGGCGGCGTCGACGCGAACGCCGGCAAGCAGGAGCTGTACGACGAGGCAACCCGGCTCGACGTGCGCGGGCGCTCGGCTATGACGAAGGAAGAGCTCGTCACGGCACTGCGCAAGGCCAGTGACCGGAAAACCGCCCAGGCCCGGGAGGGCTGACCGGGCCCCGGTAGTCGTCCGAGTGCGGCCATCCGTCGCGCGTCACCGGTGCGGTGAATAGGAGGAACTCGTGCAGGACGCCGATGTCACCGACGGTCGGCGGTCCGACGGCGCGGTGGTGTTACGGCTCGTGGAGCCGCCCCCACCGCCGGGCGACCACCAGGTCGAGCTGCGGGTCGCCGCCGACGCTGTGTGGCTCTCGGCGGTGCGGCTGCTGGCCGGCGACCTCGCGGCGCGGGCGGACTTCGACGTCGATGCGGTCGCGGACCTCCGCCTCGCCGTGGACGAGGCCTGCGCCGAGCTCATGCGCTCCGCGCTGCCCGGGTCGACTCTCACCTGCCGCTTCGCCGTGTGTGACGACCGCATCACGATGACCGCATCGGTGCCGGTCGAGAAGTCTCGGACGGTGGATACCAGCGGGTTCGGCTGGCGCGTGCTGCGCACCCTTGCCGACGACGTCGAGGTCATCACCGGTGACGACTCGCCTGGCGGGTATCCCGCGCTGGGCCTTCGCCTGGGCGCACTGCGTCGGATCGGGACTCCGTGACGCAGCCGGAGGGGTCCGCGGCGGTCACGTCCGGACCGAGGCGCCCCGGTCAGACCTACGCCCACCTCGCTCCGCTGTTCGCCCGGTTCGCGGAGATGAACACGGACGACAACCAACGGGACGGGCTGCGCGACCGGCTCGTGGAGGCGCACCTTCCCGTCGCGCAGCACATCGCGCGGCGCTTCGCCCACCGCGGTGAGCCGTTGGACGACCTGGAGCAGGTCGCCACCGTAGGCCTGATCCACGCCGTGGACCGCTTCGCGCCGGACCGCGGCGTCGACTTCCTGTCCTACGCGGTCCCCACCATCACCGGGGAGGTGCGCAGGCACTTCCGCGACCACGGGTGGGGCATGCGGGTGCCGCGCCGGTTGAAGGACCTGCACGTCACGATCGGGTCCGCGATGTCGGAGCTGTCCCAACGTCTCGGCCGCGCGCCGACCGCCCGCGAGCTGGCACTGCACCTGCGGCTGCCGCAAGAGACCGTGCTCGAAGGGCTCGAGGCGGCGAACGCCTACCGGGGGCTCTCGCTGGACCGGATGCTCACCGACGAGGACGGTGCGCCGACGTCGGTGGCCGCGCTCGGCGAGGCCGACGCCGCGCTCGAGCGCGTCGAGTACCGCGAGGCGCTGAAGCCGCTGCTCGCCGAGCTGCCGGAGCGCGAGCGGACGATCATCATGCTGCGCTTCTTCGGCGGCATGACCCAGAGCCAGATCGCCGACCGGGTGGGCATCTCCCAGATGCACGTGTCCCGGCTGCTGACCCGGACCCTTGAACAGCTGCGGGACGGGCTGGGACGGGGCTCCTGACGTTCGACCCGAACCGCGCGCGGTTCGGGGTCGAACGTCAGGAG
>JALYQB010000190.1 GCA_030856045.1 Actinomycetota bacterium | reverse complement strand
CGACAGGCCCGCGATGCCCAGCGCGCCCGCGTGCCGACCGCGAGCCGCCCGCCGCACCCGGACATGCGCCTCGCGCAGCTCGTCGGCCAACTCGGACGCGGTCCGCTCCAGCTCCGGGGTCACGGTGTCCAGCCGGGAGAGCACCGCGGAAGCCATGTTGCGTGCGACGTCCGGAGGCGTGTTCGCGGCGGCCCGCGCGGCGAGCAACGCGTCGACCTCGGCGGGCTCCAGCCAGTGCGGCTCGGCGGGGGTTCCGGTGAACGCGAGGGTGCGGGCCTCCTCTGCGATCTGGACCCGTGGCCCGTCCCGGCCGGGCAGGGTGAGGTGGAACCGGAACCGGGTGAGCAGCGCGGTGGTCGGCGCGATGACCTCCGCCGTGTGAATGACGCTGCAGCGTCGCGCCGGGCGGTCGGCCGCGCGCAGTGCCGAACTCGGGGCGACGGGGTCCAGCGCGGCGTCGAGCACGTAGCGGGCCACGGCCGCGACCCGGCTGTCGGTGCGGTTCAGCACGGCCGCCGCGCGGGGCGCGGGCAGATCCCGGTGGAACGCCACCGGTGCGCGCGGACGGCCCAGCGCGTCGCGCATCCCGACCGGCAGGCCCTCGGGGTGGGCGGTGAAGCCGAAGTCCTCGGTGACCACCTGGGCGCCGCACTCCTGGAGGGCGGCGCGGGTGAAGGCGGCGACGTCATCGGGGCTGCCCAGCGCCTCACGGGCCGCGGTGACCTCGCGGATGACGTCCTCGTCGCGGATCGACCGCTGCGCATACCGCGTGCGGGAGACCTTCTCCGCCGCGGCGGTGCTCTCCCACTCGGCGTGCAGGTCGCTGCGCTGGGCGTCGGCCTCGAAGTCGAGGGTCAGCTGGTCGGTGTCGCGGCCGCGCAGCAGCACGCCCTCGACCAGCGTGGCGAGCACCTGGTCACTCTGGCTCGGCACCGGGACGCTGACCCCGAGATCGCGGCTGATCGCCTCGTGCTTGCGCAGCAGCACGTCGAGCACGATCCCGTCGATACCGTTGTCCTCGCCGTAGAGGGTGACCGCGCGGACGACGTCGGCGGGCTGGCCGAACCGGTCCACCCGGCCCTCCCGCTGCTCGTGGCGGGTCGGGTTCCAGGCCAGGTCGTAGTGCACGACGGCCTGGAAGTCCTGCTGCAGGTTCACGCCCTCCGACAGGCAGTCAGTGGCGACCAGCACCCGCTTGTCCGCGCCCGTGGCGGCCAGCCCGCGGACCCGCTCGGCGCGATCCTCCGGGGCGAGCTCCCCGGTGACCACCTCCACCTCGGTGCGCTTCAGTGCGCCGCGCAGGTGCGCGCCGACGTGGTGCGCGGTCTGGATGAAGCGGCAGAAGACGATCGGCTGGTACCCGTCGGTGTGCAGCCGGCGGATCAGCGTGGTGAGCGCGCCGAGCTTGGTGTCCTCGGCCGCGGTCAGGTCGAGGGCGCGGCGCCGGAACGCCGCGAGCGAGCGGGCGTCCCTGGTAGCGGGCACCTCGCCCACGACGGCACCGGGGGCGACGTCCGCCGCGTCGATCGCCTCGTCCTCCACCGGGTCGAGCACCGTGATCCGGCCCAGCTCGTCAGCCGCCTCGACGCTGCTCGCCTCGCTGGAGGCCGCGCGGGTCTGCAGGGTGGCCGCGGCCGCAGCGGGCGAGGACGCCAGCGCGCGCAGCAGCGACAGCGCCGACCACCACCGCACCCGCTGCTCGAGGCGGGTGCCGGTGCGGTCCCGTACCCGGCCGCGCACGTAGTCCAGCACGTCGTCGAACAGCGCGCGGTAGGCGGGCGAGAGCCGGTAGGTGAGCTCCTGGGTCGTGCGGTCGCTGGGGAACTTCGTGTCGGTGAGCAGGCTCCGGACGTCGATCCGGCGGCGCTGGACCATGTGCTCGGCGAGCTGCTCGCGGATAGCCGGAGAACCGAGGTCGGCGTCGCGCAGCGTGGGGTCGAGCAGGGCGATGAGGTTGCGGAACGCCTCCTCCTTGCCGCTATGCGGCGTCGCCGTCACCAGGACGAGGTGCCGACGGTCGTCGGCCGCGAGGTCCTGCAACAGCCGGAACCGTTGGGTGCGCCCGCGGCTCGCTCCGCCGGAACCGTCGGAGACGCAGGAGTGCGCCTCGTCCACGATGACGAGGTCGGGTGCGGCGCGCAGGAAGTCGTCGCGGCGGCGGTCCGCCTTGATGAAGTCGGTCGAGACGACCGTGACCGGGTGGCGCTCGAACAGCGACTGGCCGTACTCGAGGCCGCGTTCCAGCCGGGTGACGGTGCCCGGCAGCACGAGTTCGGCGTCCAGTGCGAACTTGGTGCGCAGCTCGGACTGCCACTGCTCCGCGAGCGACGGCGGGCACAGCACGGTCATCCCGCGGGCGCTGCCCTGCGCCAGCAGTTCGCTGGCGACCAGCCCGGCCTCGATCCGTCTTGCCGATGCCGACGTCGTCGGCGATGAGTAGCCGCACCCGCTCCTGGCGTAGCGCAAGCAGCAGCGGCACCAGCTGGTACGGGCGGGGCTCGACGGCCAGCCCGGCGAGGCTGCGGAACGGCCCGCCGCTGGAGCGGAACCCAATCCGCAGCGCGTCCCGGAGCAACCGGGCGCTGCGGTCGTCACCGAGATCCTCGGGACTGGGCGGCGCGAACGTCGCGTGCTCCACGGGTTCGATGCCGCGCAGCACCCCGGCGATGTCGTCCTCGCCGCCGCCGAGCGGGCGCAGCACCAGGAAGTCGTCCGTGCTGTCGGGCAGCACGACCCACTCGCGTCCCCGCGCCCGCACCAGCGACCCGATCGGAAACTCCTGGGTGGCGGTCACTGCACGTCCTGCCCGAACACGGCCGGGTTCGCCGAGACGATCTTCGCCAGGTCCTGGTCGACTCCGATGTGGATGACATTCCAGCCCGCGAAGGCCAGCGCTGTCGGGTCGGGGCGATGCCCGAGCGACACGTCATCCACGACGACGACGGTGTCGAGCCCACCGGAGCGGTACACCAGGTCGACCGGCCCGCCATAGCCGTCGACATCGGTACCCACGGCGTCGGGTTGCCGCAGCTTCTTCACGGCCAGCAGCCGGAGCAGCGACCGCGCCCGGTCGCTCAGCGCCCTGTCGATGAGGTCGTCGTCGCTCTCACCGGCGCTCTCGACCACGGGGGTGAGCGGCCGCACCTGCGCCGCGGCCAGGTCGAGCAACCTCCCGACGATGAGGCGCCGATCGATCGACTCGTGCACGGTCTGGTTGCTGTAGGACAACAGGCACCGGTAGCACCCGCGCACGCACGAGCCCTCGACCTCGCCGCCGGTGTCCGGGTCGACGTGGACGATCCGCAGCGCCTCGCGCGCGGCTTCGGCCAGCTTGTCCGGCTCGGCCTGCAGCCTGCGCAGCACCCCCGCGCCGCCTTCCGCCGCCTCGACGAACATCGTGCGGCCCCGCTCACCTGCGTCGGGCAGCACCTGGCTGGTGAGCTCGGTGTCCTCCAGCTGGAAGACCGCCTCGACGCCGCGCTCGATGGCGAACTGCAGCGTCACCGTCTCCGCCTCGTCCACGTGATCGGCCCAGCGCAGCACCAGGACGTTGCGCCGGTCCTCCACGAACGGGATGACCCGGTCCTTCCGGTTGACGTCCTCGAGGCCCGCTTCGAGGTCGTCGTCCTCGTCACGATCATCCTTGGCGCCCTCCGACTCGGTGAGCCATCGCCCCTTGACGAGGTCGAGGTAGAAGCCGCGGACGTTGGGGTTCTTGCGGCGACGCCGGCCGAGGTTCGTCACCCGGATCTCGGCGGAGTCCCCGTAGGACATCCGGGCCAGCTCGGCGCCGTCGACCAGGACCGCCGCATCGTGGTGTCCGGGTAGCCCGCCGCGCGGCACGAACCGGTAGGAGGTGCTGAGCTCGAAACCGACCCGGTTCCGCTCCTCCTCGTCCGCGCTGATCCGCTCCCGGCGCCGCGTCACCACCGTCTGCATCGGCAGCAGCTTCTTCAGCGTCTCGCCGAGCTCGGTGCCGCAGTGCTCGCACACGTTGATACCGACGTCGCGAGGATGGTGATAGCCGCAGGACTCGCAGACCCGCGCCTCGGTGAGCACCACCTCGCCGCTGGACTGCCCGTCCCGGCCGCGCGGCAGGTTGATCCGCGTGACCTGGTAGCGGGCGCCCTCGTGGTAGATCAGCGAACCCGGCCCGAACTCGGCGATCGCGAGGAACCGCGGACGTTGCAGCCAGGTGTTCCCCCGCCCGCGCATGCCGGGGATGTAGGCGGCCAGCGGAAGCCGCGGGAACGAGTACCCGGGCAGGAAGCCCTCGCTGGCGAGGTAGCGGTAGGTGTAGAAGTCGCTCTGCCCGGCCTCGTCGGACTCGTTGAGCAGCAGCTCCATGCGCTGCCGCGCCTCCCGGAACCGCTGGTCGGCCTCCGCACGGTCCTGCTTGCGCGCGGTCGCGTCCCCGGCCTGCTGCGCGGCGGCCTCCCGCTCGGCGCTGACCGTGGCGTAGAGCTCCCGCCACCGGTCACACGCCCGGTCGAACTCGGCGGGCGCGGCCGCGATGACCCGGTCCAGCCAGTCGTCGGTCCACCACGAGGAGCCGGCCAGCTCGGGGTGCAGCGGTGCCAGCACCGCGCCGGCGCCTGCCCGAGCCCGGTGGCCCGCTTCTGCGTCAGCCAACGCCTCCTGCAGCTCTTCGCGGACCGGGTAGCCGCTGCGCTCGACCCAGACGAGATCGGCCATCGACCGCCCCAGGGGCTGGCGGGTCTCGGCGAGCCAGATCGCGTGCACGTGCGAGCGGACCAGGTCCTCGTTCGCGAGGTCGAGCCGGGGCGCCTGCACCTTGCCGGCGACCATCAGCTCCGAGCGCTGGAAGTAGTAGGTGTCGTGGCTGTTGCCGCTTGAGCAGTACGTCATCACCAGCGCGGGTTGACCGGATCGGCCGGCGCGTCCGCTGCGTTGCGCGTAGTTGGCGGGGGTCGGGGGCACGTTGCGCATCGCGACGGCGTTCAGCGAGCGGATGTCCACGCCGAGCTCCATCGTCGGCGAGCAGAACAGCAGCGGCAGCCGACGCGGCTCGGTGCCGAACAGGCGCTCGCGTTCCTGCCGGTCCTCCGGTCGGACCTGGGCGGTGTGTTCCGCGGCGCGCAGGCCGCCGAGTTGGCGGCCGCTCTCGAGGTAGAGATCGCGGAAGAACGGGATGACGCGCGGCCGCTGGTCATCCTCGAACCGGCGCCGCAGCGGGTCCGGTGCGCCGGCCTCGCCCGGTCCGGCGCGCAGCAGGATGGCCGCGGAGTTGAGGCGGTAGCCGGTCTCGCCCATCTCGGTGACCTGCACCAGCTGGTTCTGGGTGTGCAGGAACGCCAGCAGCGCCTCGATGACGTGGCTCGCGTCGTCCACCGAGAGCGGGACCCCGAACCGCTCGGGTTGCCGCAACCAGCGGCCCAGCGCGCCACGCCCGGAGAGGTAGAGGGCGTTGCGGGGTTTGCTCTTGCTGCCGGAGCCGGGGATGGCCAGGCCCAGCGGCGGGTCCGGTTCGGTCTCCGGCACCGTCCACAGCCCGGCGAGCTGCTCGCGGCTCT
>JALYQB010000158.1 GCA_030856045.1 Actinomycetota bacterium | reverse complement strand
GCCGCCTTGCACCAGCGCGTGCCGGAACTGCGGGTACACCTCGTCGGTCATAGTTTCGGCGCCCGCGTGGTGTCCTTCGCATTGCGCGGGGTGCCGCCCGCCCCGCAGGGCCCGGTCAAGTCGCTCGTCCTGCTCCAGGCTGCGTTCTCCCACTGGGCCTTCGCGCCCCATCTGCCGTTCGCCTCACCCGCTCCCGCCGGCGCCCTCGCCGGGATGAACGCGCGGGTCGACGGGCCGCTCGTCGCCTGCTTCTCCCGGCACGACTCCGCCGTCGGCGCGCTCTACCCCCTCGCTTCGCGGGCCGCCGGACAGGACGCGGCCGGTCTCCTCGATGTGCTCCAGGAACGGTGGGGAGGCATCGGTTACGACGGTATGCAGGCCGTGCAGGCCACCGCATCCCTGCTGCAGCCACAAGGGTCGGCATACCAGCTCAGGCCCGGCGGGTTCGCCAACGTCGACGGCACCGAGATCATCGCCACGGGTGGCCCCCCGGCCGGCGCGCACAACGACATCCACCGTCTCGAGGTCGGCTGGCTGGTACTCGCGGCAGCAGGCCTCGGCTGAGCTACGGCGGGGCGTCCTCCATCGCCGCCACGAAGTTGCGGACGGCCAGCAGGGCGAGCTCGCGGCGCCCCGCCGGCTCCTGGTGCCAGCTCAGCGCCTCCTCGGCGAGCACGAGCAGCTCGTCGTCGGTCAGCCACTCGACGATCCGGGTGACGATCTGCTCGGTGGTCGCGAGCGGGCGCTGCCTGCGCGCCTGCGCGTAGTGCGCCGCCAGTTCGACGTCCATGCCCGTCACGGGTACTCCCGAGGTGGGTTCGATGGCCGATGTCCTCGACACCCACCATCCTGCCCCAGAAGCCCCCCGCCGCGGTCATCCGTCGAGCAGCGGGCGCCAGCGTAGGCCAGGGAACCGGGCGAAGCCGTGATCGGTGGTGATCCACGTCGCCCCGTTCTCGATCGCCGGCGCGGCGTGGAAGGCGTCGGGCATGACGTTGCCGCGGGCGCCGACCTGACGACACAGCGCGGCGAAGATCGACCAGTGGCGCGCACCCGGGCGCACCGGCTGCGCTGCAGGCGCCCCCAGCATCCGAGAGCACCAGCTCGCTGACCCGAACGTCTCGTCGCCTGCCAGCGCGTCGGCGAGCCACTCCCTGGTCTGCGTGCTGCGACAGCTCTCGGGTCGGTGTGCGTAGATCAGGACGTTGACGTCAGCCAGCAGCACGGGCGTCGATGTTCACGGTCGTGCGCACCGCAGCATCGTGCTGCCGCATCATGATGCGCTCGTCCGCTGCAGTCCAGGACGCGCTCGACAAGATCGCGGTTTCCGAGGTCGTCGTCTCCGGCCGATGACGCGGGGGCGCCCGTGCCATCCTGACCGCGTGGCGATGACGAGGGGGCAGACCGTGATCTCCCGGGTGTGGCTGACCGTCCTGTGCCTCGTGCCGGTGGCCGCGTGCGGGGCACCTCCCGCGGCACCGCTCGTTCCGTCGACCGCGGTGGTGGCGGCAACGCCCGTCGTCCCATCGCCACCGGCCCCCCGGGTGAGGACCGTGGTGCTCGACCCGGGACACAACGGCGGGAACGCGTCCCACCCGGATGAGATCGGGCGGCAGGTCCCCAACGGACGGGGCGGTACCAAGGCATGCAACACCACCGGCACCTCCACTGCCCAGGGCTACGACGAGCACGCGTTCAACTGGGATGTCGTGCTGCGCGTCCGCGACAGCCTCGTGGAGCGCGACGTGCGGGTGCTGCTGACCCGGCCCGACGACATCGGAGTGGGACCGTGCGTGAACGAGCGGGCGGCCGTCGCGAACCGGGCGGGAGCCGACGCGATGGTGTCCGTGCATGCCGACGGCGCCGCGCCGAGCGGACAGGGCTTCCACGTCGCCTACTCCGACCCTCCGGTGCACCCGAGCCAGGGCACGCCGTCCACCGCACTCGCGCGGTCGCTGGCCGGGGCAATGGGCGACGCGGGTTACCCCGTGTCGAACTACCGCGGCGAGGACGGTCTCGACACCCGCGACGACCTCGCGGGTCTCAACCATGCCGAGGTCCCCGCCGCACTCGTCGAGTGCGCGAACATGCACAACCCCGACGAGGCCGCGCAGCTGAGCACGGCGGGGGGCCGGGCTCGCTACGCCGCCGCGATCACCGACGGCATCCTCCGCTGGCTCGCGACGACGCCATGACGCGGCTGCCGGGTGCCGGTCACCGACCGGGTGCTCGTGCTCCGTAGGCGCGGATGACTGTCACGCTGCGTCACCTCGTCGGGAAGGGATGTGAGGTTGAAGCTCTGATGACGAATCACGCATCACAGGCGCTCAGTGATGCGTGATCCGTCATCAACGGTTTCTGCTATGTCCATCCCCGGCGCCGAACGTGCATCCCCGTGTCGGCCGGATGACCACGGGGGTCGAGCACAGCCGCATCGAGCAGAGCGTCGCGGTGGTCAACGCCGTGTACGGGGCTCCGGCCCGGCTTGCCGGCTCGGCCAACAGCTCCCGATCTTCGCGAGTCACGACTGGCCGTCCCCGAACGCGACGGCGAGCGCGTGCCGCAGTGGGCCGGCGTCCGCAGCGCAGACGTAGGCAGCCGGTCCGTCTCGCCAGCCTTGGAGCAGCAGCGTCCCGCCGCCCATGTCGGCCACCAGCACCGTCGGTGGTACGGGCGCGCCCGGCCGGATGCTGCGCCCGAGCCCGACCTGGCTGTCCTCGTCGCCGTCGTGGCCCACATCGTCCGTGCCCCGGTCTGTCTCGCTTCCCACGTCTCCACCCCGCTCGAATTCGTCACCGCTGGATGGCACCCAGCGCCGGGGGCTGCGAGCCGGCCGGACGTACGGGCGCGTCCGGAGGGGAGTCGCCGGGTCGCGGCGGGTGGGCCACGACGTGAAGCACGTCCACTGCCACGTTCACGTGCATGGCTACCCTGGGGGCGCCCGAAAGGGGGCCCGGGTGACTCGCCAACCCGAGACTGTCGCGGGCTCGGCGAACACACTCACTACGAGCGCACCTCAATCAACGAGATCGAGCACGGCCAGCAGTTGCCTGACCGGCAACGCCAGGCTGGCCACGTGCGCCATCAGGTTGACGCTGACCGCTTGCGGGCCGGGCAGTGGACGCATGCCCGCGAGCGAGCGCACGCCTCGCAGCGGGTAGGCGGTGATGCGGAACTCCGCTGTGGCCCGCGCTCATCGGCAGAGTTCCGTTCGCGACAGCTGCACCAGTTCGGATGTCGATCCCTGTGCCGGACGGAAGTCCTGCAGCGCCAGCACGGTCAGCAGCCTGACCCGGTAGCGCCCGTGCAGCGGCGCGAGGTCGTCGACACGCGGCACGGCCAACACCGCTGTCCGGAACGGCAGCGACGCGAGCAGCCCGACAAGCGGCTCCGTGAGATACCCGGGCAGGTTGCTCAGCAGCACGTCACACGGCAGCGTCGGCAGCAGCACGAGCGCGTCACCGTGGAGGACACGGGCGTGCGGCACCCGGCTGCCCAGCGCGGTGGTGAGGTTGGGGTCATACTCGATGACTGTCAGGCTCCGGCAGGCCGGGACGTGCTCGGCGACCGTGCCGATGCCGGCTCCGACCTCCACCACGTCGTCGGTCGGCCGGATCCCCGCTGCCTCGATGAGAAGCCGGAGCTTGGCAGGGTTGCGCAGGAAATGTTGGTCGAGCGCCGGGTTGACCTGCACACCCAGCTCATCGTCGGTTGAGCTGATGTTGTCGTGTTCAGTCATCCGCGTGCGTGAGCGCCAGTCGTAGCTGTTCGGCGGTGTCGCGGGTAACGGCAGGCACGCCGGGCGCGC
>JALYQB010000132.1 GCA_030856045.1 Actinomycetota bacterium | reverse complement strand
GAGCGGTCCAGGACGTGCAGCGCCACCCCGGCCTGCATGGTGATCGCCGCGAGCCCGTGCCCCACGATGTCGTGGACGTCCTGCGCGGTCCGCAGCCGCTCCTGGTACTCGCGGTCGCGCAGTGACTCGGCCCGGGTCGCGGCCGCGGACTCCCGGCGCAGCCGCACCACCGTGCCGACGGCCCACGGCGCCAGAAAGGCCGCCGTGAACACCCCCAGCAGGGCCACGTCGACCTGCCACCTCGCCCAGTCGACGTGGACGGTCATCACGGGGATGGCGAGCACGGCCGCGGTGACCGCCCATGCCACGAGCGACCGGCGGACCGGGAGCAGGCTCGCGACCGTGTAGACGCCGACCGCGACCGCGAACAGGATCGGGCCGAACGGGTAGCCCAGCGCGATGTAGAGCGCGGTCGCGGCGACGATGACGGCCAGCGCGGGCAGGGGGAACGCCCGGCGCAGTGGCAGCGCCGCGATCGCCAGCCCGACGAGCACGAAGGTCAGCGCGTCCAGCGGTGCCGCGACGAGCTGGTTGGACGCCGCGCCGACGGTGCCCACGACCATGATCGCTCCGAGCGCGACGGCCAGCAGGGCATCGGTGAGCAGGGTCGCACCCCGCGGCCGGGTCCCGGGCTCCACGGCGCCGACGATAGAGGCCCCGGCGGTCTTCGCGGATCCGCGCCGCGGCGTAGCCGCGCTACGCAGCCGGACGTAGCCCCGGTTCGGCCGATCCGCCGATGCCGTGCGCAGGTCCGTGTCCGCATCCTGAGCGCCATGACGAACCTGCCTCGCCCCCTTCGCACGGCGCTGCTCACCGTGCACGTAATCCTCTTCGTCGGCTGGCTCGGTCTGGACGCCGCGCTGCTCGCGCTCGCGGTGGCGCTCGGGGTCACCGGCGACCCCGCATACGGGGTGGCGCTCGGGCTGCTCGGCCAGGTGCTCCTGCTGCCGCTCGCGCTGGGTGCGCTGGGCTCCGGCCTCGCGCTGTCCCTGGGGACGCGGTGGGGGCTGGTGCGCTACCGCTGGGTCCTCGCGAAGTTCGTCATCACCGTGGTGATGGTGATGGCGGCGATCCTGGTGCTGGCGCCGACGCTGCAGGAGCTGGCCGCGGGAGCCACCGGTCCGGCCCGGTTCGAGGCGATCGTCCCGACGGCGGTGGCGCTGGTGCTGCTGCTCACCGCGACTGCGTTGTCGGTGGCGAAGCCCGGGGGCCGGACCCGGTGGGGGCGTGCGCGAAATGGAGCCACTTCGCAGTTCGGGCGGCCGGTAGGCGCTCAGCGGTGGGCTTGGAACAGCAGGACCGTCCGCGCCGGAACGAGCATCCGCGTGCCGGCGCGGCGCACTTTCCCGCGCAGGGGCAGGCCGTCCGGTGAGCCGGTGTCGAGCACCGGTTCGTAGCGGTGGCCGTACTCGGGTCCGGGGAGCGTGACGAGTATGCCCTCGGCGCCCGCGTGCAGCACGATCAGCCACGACGCGGAGTCACCGCGGGGATGCGAGCGGACGTCGGTGCCGTCGATCCACATGCCCAGCGTGTGGCGGTGCCCGTCGACCCAGTCGGCGTGCTCCATCGGCCGCCCGTCCGGGCGCAGCCACACCAGGTCGGGCGCCCCCTGCGGCGTGGTGCGGCCCTCGTAGAACTCCGGCTGGCGCAAGGCAGGGACCCCGGTGCGCAGTGCGAGGAGCTGCCGGGTGAACGCCTGCAACGCGTCCGCTTCGGGGCCCGGCGACCAGTCCACCCAGGACGTCTCGTCGTCGAGGCGGTAGGGGTTGTTGTTGCCGCGCTGGGTGCGCCACCGCTCGTCCCCGGCGAGCAGCATCGGGGTGCCGGTGGACAGCAGCAGGGTGGCGAGCAGGTTCCGCGCCTGCCGGGACCGCAGGGACACGACGGCCGGATCGTCCGTCTCGCCCTCCGCGCCGCAGTTCCACGACCGGTTGTCGTTCGTGCCGTCCGTGCCGTGCTCGCCGTTGGCTCCGTTGTGCTTGCGGTTGTAGGACACCAGGTCCCGCAGGGTGAAGCCGTCGTGTGCGGTGACGAAGTTGACCGACGCCCAGGGCCTGCGCCCGTTCGCCGCGTACAGATCCGAGCTGCCCGCGAGCCGTGACGCCAGCTCGTTGACACCGGTGGCGCCGCGCCAGAAGTCGCGGACGGTGTCACGGTACCGGCCGTTCCACTCCGCGTAGTGGACGCCGAAGCCGCCGACGCGGTAGCCGTCACCGGTCGCGTCCCACGGCTCGACGATGAGCTTGCACGTGGCCAGCAGCGGGTCGGCGGCGATCGCGGTGAGCAGGGGCGCGTCGGAGTCGAACGGGCCGCCCCGTGGCCGCCCGAGCACGCTCGCGAGGTCGAACCGGAAGCCGTCGACGCCCAGCTCGCCCGCCCAGTACCGCAGCGCGTCGGTGACGAGCCGCACCACCGTGGGTGACCCGGAGTCGAGGGTGTTGCCGCACCCGGTGAGGTCGTCCTCGAGGTAGTACGCGGTGGCGTCGAGCCCACGGTAGGCCAGCGTCGGACCGTCGGCCCCACCCTCGCAGGTGTGGTTCGCCACGACGTCGATCACCACCTCGATGCCCGCGGCGTGCAGCGCGCCCACCATCGTGCGGAACTCCGCCACCTCCGCGCCCGGCACCGCGGCGTAGCCAGGGTGCACCGCGAGCAACGACAGCGGCGAGTAGCCCCAGTAGTTGTGCACGCCACGGCGCAGCAGCGACGGCTCGTCGCAGAACGCCTGCACCGGCAGCAGCTCCACGGCCGTGACGCCGAGGCCCGCCAGATACTCGACGACCGCGGGATGCCCCAGCCCGAGGTACGTGCCGCGGTGCTCCGGGGGCACGTCGGGGTGCAGCCGGGTGAACCCGCGCACGTGGCACTCGTAGAGCACCGTGCGCTCCCACGGCACGTCGGGCCGGACGCCCGTGTCGGGCCCGCCCGGCGCGGTGACCACGGACAGCGGCACCGCCCCGAGGCTGTCCCGGCCGGGGGTGGTGGCCGCGGCCAGGTTCGTGACCGTGCCCTCCACCCGTCGCGCGGCGGGGTCGACCAGCAGCTTCGCGGGGTCACCCCAGCCGGGGCCGTGCACGCGGTAGCCGTAGCGCTGCCCCGGCCCGATCCCGGGCACGATGTCGTGCCACACCCCGAACGTCCGCTCGGTCAGCGGCACCCGGCGCTCCGAGCCGTCCGCGGCGACGAGGCAGACGTCCACCGCCTCGGCCACCGAGGACGCCACCGCGAAGCGGACGCCGCCCGCCTCCGGATGCGCGCCGAGCGGGAACGGGCGGGTCACGGGTGCCCATCATGCCCGCCCGCGCGTGCGCTCCCGGCCGCGGCCAGCACAATGACCAGGTGAGCGCGCTGGAGATCGACGTCACCGATCTGGTGGTCCGGATGGACGGGGTGGCGCTGCGGCGCGGGACGGCGGCCCTGCTCCAGGCGGTCGACTGGCGCGTCGAGCTCGATGAGCGCTGGGTGGTGCTGGGTCCCAACGGAGCGGGCAAGACGACGCTGCTGCGGCTCGCAGGCGCGGAGCTGCACCCCACGGCCGGGACGGTGCACGTTCTCGGGGAACGGCTCGGGCGCACCGACGTCTTCGAGCTCCGGCCGCGTATCGGGTTCTCCTCCGCGGCCCTCGCCGGCCGCGTCCCCGCTGACGAGCGGGTGTCCGATCTGGTCGTGAGTGCGGGCTACGCGGTGCTGGGCCGGTGGCGTGAGGACTACGCCACCCTCGACACCGACCGCGCAGCCGCGCTGCTGGACGTCATGGGCGTCGGTGCGCTCGGCGGCCGTCGCTTCGGCACCCTGTCCGAGGGGGAACGCAAGCGGGTGCTCATCGCCCGCGCGCTGATGACCGATCCGGAGCTGCTTCTGCTCGACGAGCCCGCGGCCGGCCTCGACCTGGGCGGCCGGGAGGACCTGCTGGCCCGCCTCGCCCTGCTCGCCGCCGACCCGGCCGCGCCGGCGATCGTGCTCGTGACCCACCACGTCGAGGAGATCCCGCCGGGGTTCACCCACGCCATGCTGCTGCGCGACGGCGGGGTGGTCGCGCAGGGCCTGCTGGACACCGTGCTCACCGAGGCGAACCTCACGGCGACGTTCGGCGGCGGCTATGAGCTGCGCCGCGATGCCGGCCGCTTCGCCGCGCGCCGCCGCTGATCCCGGTAGCCTCCCGCGGGACCGGCGGTGGCGACGGACAGGAGCGTGGCGTGAGCGAGTTCGTGCGGCTCGAGGTGGAGGGCGGCATCGGGACGATCCGGTTGGAGCGCCCGCCGATGAACGCGCTGAGCCGGCAGGTGCAGGAGGAGATCCGCGCTGCGGCACACGAGGCCACCGACCGCGACGACGTCCGTGCGGTGATCGTCTACGGCGGCGAGAAGGTGTTCGCGGCCGGCGCGGACGTCAAGGAGATGGCCGCGATGTCCGAGAGCGACATGGCGGGGCAGGCGCACGCGCTGTCGTCCGCGTTGAGCTCCGTCGCCGCCATCCCGAAGCCCGTGGTCGCCGCGATCACCGGCTACGCACTGGGCGGTGGCTACGAGCTGGCGTTGTGCTGCGACCGCCGCGTGATGGGCGACAACGGCAAGCTCGGCCAGCCCGAGATGCTGCTCGGCATCATCCCCGGCGCGGGTGGCACGCAGCGGCTCGCCCGGCTCGTCGGCCCCGCGCGCGCCAAGGACATCATCTTCACCGGCCGGTTCGTCGAGGCGCAGGAGGCGCTGCGGATCGGGATGGTCGACGACGTCGTCGCGCCCGACGAGGTCTACCCGGCAGCGCGCCGCTGGGCGGAGCAGTTCGCCACCGGTCCCGCGCGGGCACTCGCGGGGGCCAAGTACGCCATCGACGGCGGGCTGGACGGCGACCTCGGCAACGGTCTCAAGCTCGAGACCCACATCTTCGCCGGCCTGTTCGGCACCGAGGACCGCAAGGTCGGCATGGAGTCGTTCCTCGCTGACGGGCCCGGCAAGGCCCGGTTCAGCGGGCGCTGATCAGCACCGCCACCCCGTCGAGAAGCCGAGCCGGCCCGAACTCGAAGCTGCGCTGCGGGTCGGACGCGGCCTGCAGCTCGGCACCGGCGACGGGCCCACCCTCGCGACGGTGGGGAAGCGGTCGGGGTCGAAGACCCGGTCGACGAACGGCTCCGTCGCCTCCCGCTCGGCCTCGGTGCGCTCCAGCAGCCCCGCGACCGTGCCCTTCACGGCCGCCCGGTCGCGACGTGCACCGCCCACGGGTGCCGCCGGTAGAGCGCCCAGTTCGCCACCGCGACGTGCTCCAGCCGCGCGCGCCACCCGGCGCTCCCGTCGTCGTCCCCGGCGTACAGCTCACCGAGCACTGCGTCGAACATCAGGTCTACCAGCTCGCCCTTGCCGGGCACGTGCGTGTACAGCGACATCGTCCCGACGCCCAGCGCGCTCGCGACGCGGCGCATCGACAGCGCCGCGAACCCCTCGGTGTCGACGACCTCGATCGCTTCGGTGACGATCCGGTCGACGCTCAGCCCGGCCTTCGGCCCACGGCGTCGCTGCATCCCTGTGCCCCCGGCGCCCTGCGGGGTCCGCCAAAGCAACACCATGCTGCGCGCCGGGTCGCCGGTGCCGGTGAACTCCGTCGCCATCGGCCATCCTCCCGTGACCTCCTGCCGGGGCATGTGAGTTTCCAGCGTTGATGACGAAATCGTCATCACAGCGGCGTCGTGATGCCTGATTCGTCATCAACGAAAGCGACATAGCCCCCTCCCTCAGGCGCTACCCACGGTCACCGGCTGCAGAGCGGGCGCGACGGCGAGCCGCTGGGGTGACCTACGCTCGGTGGCCATGACCGCCGACCCGGCCCCGCAGCCGCACGCCACCGCCGAGCAGGTCGAGGCCGCGCGGCGCGATCCCAAGCTGGCCAATGTGCTATACCACGACTGGGAGGCCGCCTGCTACGACGAGAAGTGGTCGATCTCCTACGACGAGCGCTGCATCGACTATGCCGTCGGACGCTTCCGGGCCATCGCCGGCCCGGCCGCGGGCCCCTACGAGCACGCGATGGAGCTCGGCAGCGGCACCGGGTTCTTCCTGCTCAACCTCATGCAGGGTGGCGTCGTGGCACGAGGGTCGGTCACCGACCTCTCGCCGGGCATGGTCGCTGCCGCGCTGCGCAACGCCGCCGGGCTGTGCAGCCCCGAGGGCGTGGGCCTCGACGTCGACGGGCGGGTCGCCGACGCCGAGCGCATCCCCTACGACGACGCCACGTTCGACCTGGTGGTGGGCCACGCCGTCCTGCACCACATCCCCGACGTGCCCGCCGCGCTGCGGGAGGTACTGCGTGTGCTGCGCCCCGGCGGCCGGTTCGTGTTCGCAGGCGAGCCGACCCGCATCGGCGACCGCTACGCCCGCGCGCTGGGCCGCGCCACCTGGTGGGCCACCACGAACGTGACGAAGCTGGCTCCGCTGCGGTCGTGGCGCCGCCCGCAGACCGAGCTCGACTCCTCGTCGCGGGCCGCAGCGCTGGAGGCCGTGGTGGACCTGCACACGTTCGACCCCGGCCGGCTGGAGCGGACGGCGTGCAGCGCGGGCGCCGTGGACGTCCGCGTGATCACCGAGGAGTTCACCGCGGCCGTGTTCGGCTGGCCGGTGCGCACGTTCGAGGCCGCCGTGCCACCCGGCAAGCTCGGCAGGGGCTGGGCGATGTTCGCCTACCGCACGTGGCAGCGGCTCGCCGCGCTCGACGAGCACGTGGTGTCGCGGGTGCTGCCCCGTGCGTTCGGCTACAACGTGCTGCTGACCGGGACGAAGCCGACCCAGGTGGGCTGAGTTGGCCTATGGCTTCACGCTCACCGACGTCGCGTTCCTGCGTTCGCCGGCCGGGGCGGCCGCCCTCGCCGCGGCGGCGGCGTTGCCGCTGACGCCGTCGTCCCGGCTGTCCGATGTGGCCGCGTTGCGGCGGGTGGTCGGCGAGTGGGCAGCGGCCGTGCTGGAGACCGCGGTGCTGCGCAGGCGTGCGGTGACCAAGCTGGACTCCGGCGCGGAGTGGCTGTTCACCGACGACGCGCTGCAGCAGGCCACGCCGTCGGCCGTGGCGGCGCACCGCGCGGGGCGGCTGGCGGGGCGCGACGTGCACGACGTCACGTGCTCGGTGGGCGCGGACCTGGCGGCGCTGGTCACCGTCGCACGCCGGACGCTCGGGTCCGATGTAGACGTCGTGCGGCTGGCGATGGCAGCGCACAACGTGCCGGGTGCGGCGCTGGTGCGGGCCGACGCCGTGGCACCGGTGAGCCGCGGCGCGGTGCTGCTGGCCGACCCCGCGCGGCGGGACCGCGCCGGACGGCGGCGCTGGCACCCGTCGGACCTGATGCCACCGCTGGACGAGCTGGTCGCCGCGGCCGCCGGACGTGACCTGGTGGTGAAGGCGGCCCCGGGTCTGGAC
>JALYQB010000097.1 GCA_030856045.1 Actinomycetota bacterium | reverse complement strand
GCCGAGTCGAGAACGGTCACCGTGACCCGGGGCTCGTGGCGGAGGTAGTCCAGCCGCTTGCGGCCCTCGTCCATGTTGACCAGGATCCTGCCGTTCTCCCACAGGTACCAGGTGGCGACCGACACCGGCTGCCCGTCCGGACGGACGCTGGCGATCACCGCCGGGTTCGGCTTGGCCAACAGTTCGTCGAGCTGCTCAGGAAGTGGTGGTTTCGGCATCGACGGTCAGGTTACTCGGGGAACCGGCTCGCAGCTGCCGCGAGTAGGTCAGAACCCGTGGTGCACGGCTTCGACGTTGTTCCCGTCGAGGTCGCGGAGGAACACGCCGTAGTAGGTCGGGTGGTACTCCGGCCACTCGCGGGGTGCGTGCAGCACCTCCGCGTCCGCCTCGACGGCGGCGCGGTGGACCGCGTCGACCGCAGCCCGGTCGCGAGCGCGGAACGCGACGTGCACCTCGCGCCCCGGTGGGCCACCACCGGTCCCCAGCCACAAGTGCGGAAACCCGTCCGGGCCGGACAGCCCGACCACCGGCTCGTTGTCCCGCACGAACCGCATCGCCTCCCGGAATCCGAGCGGCGCGAAGACCCGCAGGTAGAACGCCGCGGAGGCGTCGACGTCGTCGACCTGCAGCGCCAGGTGGTCGAGCACGCGGGGAGCCTATCCCCGACGACGGCCGGCTGCAGGCACGCTGGGCGCCGTGGACGATCCGGCGAAACTGCGCCTGGCGGGGCGCCGCGCGGGACGACCGCTTGACTTCGACCATGGTCGAGGTCGCACCCTGAAATCCGACGACGTTGTCAGGGTGCCCGGCTAATCTGGCCATCCCTCGTCCCGACGGGTCAGGCGGTCTGCGATGGACATGGAAGTCACCGCGTGGATGTCGATGTACCACGCCATGCACGACGACGGCGAACGTCGGCCGTTCTCCCGCGCCACGCTCCGCCGGATCGCGCGGTTCGCGCGGCCGCACCGCAGGCAACTGGTGCAGTTCCTGCTGCTCAGCGTGGTGCTGGCCGTGCTTGCGGTGGCGACGCCGGTGCTGGCGGGCCGCGTCGTCGACGTGATCGTGCGGGGCGAGGACCTCAGCATCGTGTTCGTGATCGCGGCGGTCATCGCGGGGATCGCGATCGCCGAGGCCGGCACCGGCATCGTCGCCCGCTGGCTGTCCTCGGGGATCGGCGAGGGACTGATCCTCGACCTGCGCAGCGCGGTGTTCGACCACGTGCAGCGGATGCCGATCGCGTTCTTCACCCGCACCCGCACGGGCGCGCTGGTGAGCAGGCTGAACAACGACGTGATCGGCGCGCAGCGCGCGTTCAGCGACACCCTCGCCGGCGTCGTGAGCAACATCGTCACGCTGCTGCTGACCCTCGCGGTGATGCTCGCGCTGTCGTGGCAGGTCACCCTGCTGGCGTTGCTGCTGCTGCCGGTGTTCGTGCTCCCCGCGCGGCGGATGGGCACCCGCCTCGCCCACCTGGAGCGCGAGGCCGCGAACCACAACGCGTCGATGGGCACCCAGATGACCGAGCGGTTCTCCGCCCCGGGCGCGACGCTGGTGAAGCTGTTCGGCCGCCCCGCCGACGAGTCGGCCGAGTTCCGCACGCGCGCCCGCCGGGTGCGCGACATCGGCGTGCGGACCGCGATGGTGCAGTCGGTGTTCGTGACGGCGCTGACGCTGGTGTCGGCGCTCGCCCTCGCCGTGGTGTACGGGCTCGGCGGCTTCTACGCGCTGCGCGGGCAGCTGGACCCTGGCGACGTCGTCACACTCGCGCTGCTGCTCACCCGGCTGTACGCGCCGCTGACCGCACTCGCCAGTGCCCGGGTCGAGGTGATGAGCGCGCTGGTCAGTTTCGAGCGGGTCTTCGAGGTGCTCGACCTCGATCCGATGATCACGGAGCGGCCGCAGCCCGCGCGGGTGCCGGCCGGGCCGGTCGGCGTCGAGTTCGACGGCGTGCGCTTCGCCTACCCGTCGGCGGACAAGGTGTCGCTCGCCTCGCTCGAGGAGGTCACGAAGCTCGACCAGCGGGGCGGCGTCGAGGTCCTGCACGAGGTCTCGTTCCGCGCCGAGCCGGGTCAGATGATCGCGCTGGTGGGGTCCTCGGGGGCCGGGAAGTCGACGATGGCACAGCTCGTCCCGCGGCTCTACGACGTCGACGCGGGGTCGGTGCGCCTCGCCGGGGTCGACGTCCGCGAGCTCTCCTTCGAGTCGCTGCGCGACACGCTCGGGATGGTCACGCAGGACGGGCACCTGTTCCACGAGTCGATCCGAGTGAACCTGCTGCTCGCCCGGCCGGAGGCGACCGACGACGAGCTCTGGGACGTGCTGCGTCGGGCGCGGCTCGCGGACCTCATGGCGTCGCTGCCCGACGGGCTGGACACCGTGGTCGGTGAGCGCGGGTACCGGCTCTCCGGCGGGGAGCGCCAACGGCTGACGATCGCGCGGCTGCTGCTCGCCCGGCCGCGGGTGGTGATCCTCGACGAGGCCACTGCGCACCTGGACTCCACGTCCGAGGCTGCGGTACAGGCCGCGCTGGGCGAGGCGCTCGCGGGCCGCACCGCGGTCGTGATCGCGCACCGGCTATCGACCGTGCGCGCCGCGGACCTGATCCTGGTGATCGAGGACGGCCGAGTCGTCGAACGCGGCACCCACAACGAGCTACTCGCCGCGCGCGGCCGATACGAAGAGCTATACCGCACCCAATTCACCTCCGACACGATCGCCGTCTGAGCCCTCACCACAACGGTGTCTGGACCGCGATAAGCATCCATGTCGCGGTCGAAACGGCCCCCGTAACCGCGACAAGCATCCATGTCACGGTCAGCGGCTGACGTAGGCTTGTCGCGCGTGAGCGTGTCTACGGTGCAGCCGGAGATGACCACGGTGAGCGCCGGGGCGGTGCGTCTCGGTGCTCGTCGTCGATCCGGTGCCGGGGGACGGCCGGTGCTGCTGGTCCACGGGCTGTCGTCCAACGCCCGGCTGTGGGACCTCGTCGGTGCTCGGCTCGCTGCCGACGGGCATCCCGTGGTCGCCGTCGACCTCCGGGGTCACGGCCGCTCGCACACCGTTCCCGACGACGGCAGCGACCCCACCCGCACCGCCGCAGCCGACCTGGCCGCGATCTGCGACGGCGAGGGCCTGGCTGCACCCGTGGTCGCGGGCCAGTCGTGGGGCGGCAACGTCGTCCTTCAGCTCGCCGCGGACCGGCCCGACCTGGTGCACGGGCTGGTGCTCGTCGACGGCGGGTGGCTGCACCTCGGCGACCGGTTCGCCGACGTCGACGCCGCCTGGGAGCAGCTGGCACCGCCGGTGCTGACCGGACTGCCGCGGCACGAGCTGCGGCGCCGGCTCACGACCGCCCACCCCGAGTGGGCCGACGAGGCGATCGACGCGTCGCTGGCGAACCTCGAACCGCTCCCCGACGGCACCGTCCGGCCGTGGCTGGATCGCGGCAGGCACCGGGCGATCGTCGCGAGCCTGCTCGGCCACCGCCCACGCGACCTCTACCCGCGGGTGCGCTGCCACACCGTGCTGCTCGCCGCGTCGACGGGGAACCCGCTCGTCACCGAGGCCATGGCCGCGCTGCCGGCCGCGACGCTGCAGGAGTTCCCCGACGGCGACCACGACCTGCACGCGCAGCACCCGAACGACGTCGCCGCCGCGATCGGAGGTCTCATCTGACGAGGAGCTGGGTGGTCGCGAGATCCCGGTACAGGTCGTGGGAGGCCACCAGTTCGTCGTGGGTTCCGACGGCACTCATCTGGCCGGCGACCATGACCACGATCTGACGTGCGTTGATCACGGTGGAGAGCCGATGAGCGATGACGATGACCGTGGTGGTCCGGGCGATGTCGGCCATCACCTGTTGCAGCGCCGACTCGTTCACGGCGTCGAGCTGGGACGTGGCTTCATCGAGCAGCAGCAGGCGCGGCGTGCGCAACAAGGCACGGGCGATGGCGATGCGCTGGCGCTCCCCGCCGGACAGCGTGGTGCCGCGGTGACCGACAGGGGCGTCGAGCCCGTCGGGTAAGCGGTGGAGCAGGCTGTCGAGCCTGGTGCGGTCGAGTGCGGCGCGGATGTCGGTGTCGGTGGCGCGGGGGGCAGCGTAGCGCAGGTTGTCGCGAAGGGTCCCGGCCAGGATCGGCGCGTCCTGTTCGACATATCCGATGGTGCTGCGCAGCTCGGCGAGCGGCCAGCGGGCGAGCGCGCGGCCGTCGAGGGTGATGCTGCCGCACTCGGGGTCGTAGAAGCGCTCCAGCAGGGCGAAGACCGTGGTCTTGCCGGCCCCGGAGGGACCGACGATGGCGGTCACCCCACCGGGCGGGGCGGTGAAGGTCACGTGGCGGTGCACCAGCGGCGCGCCGGCGTGGTAGCGGAAGCACACGTCGGTGAAGGCGACTGACGCGGGTCCTGGGTGGAGTGCGCCGAACCGGGCGGCGACCTGGCCGCGGTCCTGCGGCTCCACCGGCAGCTGTTCCACCTCGCTGCGCCACGAAAGCGCCCTGTCATATCCCCGGTAAAGCCGGGAGGAACTCGGAGGGAGGTTCCTGGGTCCGATGGCTAACCCGAATCCGAAAGGTGCAGGGAACAATAGCATGCCAGGAAAGTAACGCTCGCGTTCAGGCGTATGAAGCGAGGCGTTGCGGGACCCGTGCGATACGGATAAAGCTTGATTGCCTAGACCTCAATCTCCAGAAGGTGCAAGAACACGCCCACCGGAAAGACGCCCGACACCGGTGCCGCAGCCTGTATCGGCATCACGAGGTGGCCGATACATCCTCCGGGATGCGGAGCGATGCCCAATGAGGGTATTCAAGGAGATGAATGAGGATCCTAAGTCGCACTATCACGTATGACAGGGACGAACGTGGGATCACCTAAGGGGTGCGAGCCCTAAGGTGACAGAGGCCCCGTAGTAGTCGTAGGAGTAACGCCCTACCAAGGAGGACGGGAAGGCCGTCCGCAGGGCAAAGGGGGCCAGGTGATCGGATACTCGAAGGCTGGGAGGTATGCGAAATGCAGAGCGCCGAAACAGTACTGGGTGTCCTCCGTGCTCGCGGTAGGCGTGGCCTGCCGTGTGATGAAATGTTCCGACAACTGTTCAACCCGCAGATATATCTGTTGGCCTACGGGCGTCTGTACTCCAACCATGGAGCTATGACGCCTGGGGTCGACGGGGAGACCGCAGATGGTATGTCGATGGCCAAGATCGGACGCGTCATCGACGCGTTGCGCCACGAGCGCTTCCGGTTCAAACCAGCAAGGCGCATCTACATCCCGAAAAAGAACGGGAAGAAGAGGCCGCTCGGCCTACCGTCATGGTCGGACAAACTCGTCGGCGAAGTAATTCGCCTCTTATTAGAGGCATACTATGAGCCACGATTCTCCGACCGCTCACACGGTTTCCGTCCCGGCAAGGGATGTCACACCGCTCTCGGCGAGGTGGCAGACCTATGGACGGGCACGAATTGGTTTATCGAAGGTGACATCTCAGACTGCTTCGGCAGCCTCGACCATGAGGTCATGCTCTCGACGCTGGCAGAGAGGATCCGCGATACCCGGTTCCTCCGGCTGATCAAACAGATGCTGCAAGCCGGATATCTGGAGGACTGGGTATGGAACGCAACGCTCAGTGGTGCGCCACAGGGCGGCGTGGTTTCACCGATCCTCTCCAATATCTACTTGGGCCGGTTGGACAAGTTTATCGAGACAGTTCTGATACCGCAGTACACCCGAGGCGTGAACAGGACATCCAATCCTGCCTACGCAAGGGTAAGAATGGCGGCCGTACGCGCTCGCAAACGCGATCTTACGACCGTAGCCCGCGAGTTGCGCAAACAACTGCGTGGCACGCCTAGCAAGGATCCTCAGGACCCATGCTACCGGCGGCTCCGCTACTGTCGATACGCCGACGACACCCTCCTCGGGTTCGCCGGACCGAAGGCCGAAGCCGAGCAGATCAAGCAGCGCCTGGCTCAGTTCCTGCGGGACGATCTCAAGCTGGAACTGAACCCAGACAAGACATTGATTACGCACGCCCGTACCGGGGCGGCGTCCTTCCTCGGCTACGAGATCACTATCCAGCACAGCGCGACCCGGCCGACTGTCAACGGCAGCGTCGCACTGCGTGTCCCACGGCGAGTGATCAAGGCCAAGTGTGCCCCCTACCTAAAGCACGGAAAACCCGAGCGCCGAACCGAACTGTTGAACCGTGACGACCTCACGATCATCAGCACATACGGGGCGGAGTATAGGGGTCTCATCCAGTACTACCTGCTGGCCGGTGATGTCTGGAGACTGAGCCGGTTGAAATGGGTCGCACAGACCTCGATGCTCAAGACACTGGCTGCCAAGCATCGTTCGACGGTGTCGGCGATGGCCCGTAAATACAGGGCTAAGAAATCGACACCAGAAGGACCCCGGACATGCTACGAGGCCAGCGTTCAACGGGCGGGCAGGAAACCACTGGTCGGACGGTTTGGCGAAATCCCACTAAAGCGGCAGAAGAAGGCGGTCTTGCAAGACAGTCCGCCAGTCCGGCCAGTCCCTCGTAAAGAGCTGATCACTCGGCTCCGCATGGGCAGGTGTGAACTGTGCGAGCAGAAAGACCAGGTGGAAGTCCATCAGGTCCGCAAACTCGCTGACCTCACTGAGCCAGGACGACCACAACCCCTGTGGGCGCAACACATGGCCAAGAAGCGGAGGAAGACCATCGTGGTCTGCACTCACTGCCACCAGGCCATCCACACGGGGCAACCAACCGCGCTACACACGGAGTAGTCACTGGAGAGCTACGTGCACCGAAAGGTGCCCGCGTGGTTCGGACCGGGGGCCGCTGGAGCAGGACCGTGGCGACACGGCACCTCGCCAGCGGCCTACCGGTGTCGCATCCGCCGTACCGCGGCGAGACCCGCTTGCAGCTGGGTGGCGGCCTCCACGAGGGCACCGATGGGATCGATGAGATAGAAGAGGTAGAGCAGGAACGCGATCAGTGAAGACACCTCCAGCGCTCCGGTGGCCACCCTGGCGCCACCGACGCCGAGGACGACCAGGAAGGACACCTGGACGGCCAGGCCGGCGGAGATACCCGCCAACGCGGTCCAGCGCCCCACCTCGACGCCGTGCCGGCAGGCCCTGCGGGCCGCTTCGGTGACCGCGGCGAGTTCACGCTGCTCGGCGCCACTGGCCTTCACCGTGCGGAATGCCCCGAACGCGCGCTCCAGTACCGAGCCCACCTCGCCGACGCCGGCTTGGGCCCGTTCGGCCGCCGACGAGATGCGGGACGTCACCAGCGCAACGGTGCTGCCGACGACACAGATCACGACGAGCGTCACCCCCAGCAGCACCACGTCCAGCACGGCCATCAGCACGATCGCCCCGAGGACGGTGAAGACCGCGTTGACGCCGCCCACCAGACCGTGGGTGCAGGCGTTGCGTAGCAGCGTGGTGTCTGAGGTGACCCGGGAGAGCAGGTCGCCCGGTTTGAGGCGGTCGAGCGCACCGACCCGCAGCCGCAGCATCCGCGACACCAGCTGAACTCGGGCGGTAAGCACCACGTTCTCCGCAGTGCGCTCCAGCAGGTACCTTCCCGCGGCGGCCACCACCGCGCCGGCGAGCACCAGCCCGGTCAGCACCAGCAGCGGTGTGACCAGGGACTGTCCGTGGCTCAGCGCGTCGATGACCGTCTTGGCCACGAGCGGCTGCGCCAGCCCCGCGGCACTGCCGAGCAGACCGAGGACGGCTCCGCCGAGCAGGACCCAGATGTGCGGGCGGACGTGGGTCAGCAGCACCCGCCACGGGGCGATGTCACGGCGCATGCGGGCTCAGGGCACGGTGAAGAAGGTGCGGAAGTAGTCGGGGGGATAGTCCTCGCCGACGGGGACTCCCTCGGCCTCGACCCAGGCATGCGCGCCGAACGGTGGCATTCGCCGTACTCCCACGCACCAGGTCGGCCATTGGCCGTGCAGCTGGCACAGCAGGATCGTGGCCAGTGATCGGGGCAGGCACCCCTCCCGTCCCGCACAGGCCAGGCTGACCGCGACCACGGTGTCCCGCGTCGCCTTGACGTGCTCGACGGTGGCCGGCCGGGCTCCCCGGCGAAGCCGGCTCAGTACGGTGCGGATCCGGTGGGGGGACTGGGTGGCCAGCAGCCGGGCGATGCCCACCGCGAGCCGGGTCAGGATCCGGCGCCGCAGCGGCACCGTTCGAGGACGGTGGAAGACGGCCTCCGGTACGGTCATGGGGCTCTCCTGTGCTGCGGGCCATCGATGTGCGTCGCGGGCCGGCGTAGGGGTCTAGGTTTCGAGTAGTCCCGCGGAGCGGAGTTCATCGACCAGCTCTCGGACGTCCTGGCCTGCGGTGTCGATGTCCACCGCGTACTGGTCGGCGAGTGCCTGTGCTGCCTGGGCTGCGGTGCCGCCACCCAGCAGTGTCTGCAGGACGAGGGCGCCGGTCGGGTTGAGGTTCCAGTACTGGCCGTGGTCCTCGTCGAGCAGTGCGGTCCCGTGGTCGACCTCGGCGGTGGATACCCCGGCACGGAGTCTGGGCGCCATTGTCTGTCTCCCTCAGCTCGGAACGGTCGCGTTGTCGAGCGTGCGAAGCCATACCTCGCACGCCACGGTCTGGTAGAGGGCGTCGAACTGCAGGGACGGGGGCAGCGGCCGGCGGCACACCTCGCGCAGCGCGTCCGCGTCGATCAGGCCCAACCGGGCCAGTCGCGAGTCTTCGCACATGGCCAGCAGCTCGGCACGGTTCTCCCGCAGTCCGGCCTCCACCTCATAGGACCCCTCGTCCTTGGTGTGGCGGGTCAGGCTCTCCGCGGGTACGACGCCCCGCATCGCCTCGACGATGAGCGGCTTGTACTGCCACGGGGTGACCCTGTCCCGGGGTCTGACCGCCAGACCCGCTTCGACCACCCGGTCGTCGTAGTAGGGGGCAGCCAGCGTCTGCCCGGCTCGGGCGGTCAGCTGGCCCAGCTGGCGGACCAGGTGAGAAGTGCCCCGCAGTGCTTCCAGTTCGACGTGCTGTCCGCGCGTCTGCGCCAGCGGTTCGGTCCTGCGGGCGGCGGTGCGGATCAGTTCTCGGACCGCCGCCACCGCGTCGGGGGTGGCCCAGGGGGGCATCCTCGGCGGCACGCCCCAGTCCAGCGTCGGTGTCTCCGAGTGGGGCGGTGGAGCAGTGAGCTGGTCACCGACCCGGGCGAGCCATGCCGGGTAGGGGCGGCTGTTCGACAGCTGCCGCAGCGTCTCCCGGTACCGCCATCGGCGCTGGGTGGCGAAACCACGGGCGTTGCGCAGCGCGATCCTGGGGTGGGTACGCAGCATCGCGTGCAGGTGTGCCGGTGAGCCGGCGAGCAACTCGTCCCCGCCGAAGCCGGTGAGGTGCAGCCGCGAGCCGCGGGTCGCAGCCGACCGCGCGATGACAGACCACCGGCTGAGATGAACGGCGGCCGGGCACGGCTCGTCGAAGCGGTCGTCGATGTCCCGCAGGCCGTCGTACACGAACGGCAGCCCGTCCCCGGCGATGACGTGGTGTTCGACGTCGTCCAGTCCGGCAACCGTGCGGCGAGCCCACGCCACGTCATCGGCCATGGGGTCGCGGCCGTCTGCGGTGTAAGCGACGACTTTCGCTCGGCCACGGGCGGCCAGCGAGCATATCGAGGTCGAGTCCAACCCACCGAGATCACAGCTGACCAGGTCCCTCCCGGCGACCCGGGCCTCGACCGCGGCCGACAACGCTTCCCGCAACGCCCGCGCGCCCTCGGCCATCGGCACCACCGGTTCCGGAGGAGTCCACCACCGGACCGCCCGTTGCCGCCCGTCGTCATCGAGGACGAGGTAGTGGCCGATCGGCAGGGCGCCCACTCCGCGCCATACCGGCTCACCGGCCAGTGGGTGCAACGCGGACGAGCTCAGCAGGCGGACCGCCAACCGTTGCTGGTCGAGCTCCGTGTCGAGCAGGTCGGCGAGCACGTCGGCCCGGTCGGCAGCCACCGTGACCTCACCGACTCTGGCGTGGAAGACCTGTCGAAGGCCGGTGACGGTGCCTTGAATTCGTACCCGGCCTGCGATCGAAGCGGCCAGGTGCCAGGATCCGATCAAGGACGCGGCCAGCCTATCAAGGTCCGCCACCGCCTCGACCCGCCCGGCTGCGACGGACAGCGGGTCGGCGCCGACCGCGTGCTCCCCGATGACGGCGATCGCCGTCTGGCCGGCCCGACCTACGGTGACGTCGTCGTCAGCCCAGCAGCCCAGCAGCCACGGACGCCCGGACGGATGACTGACCTGCCGCGTAGCCCGGTGACCCAACGCGGTGCCGACCGGGGCCGCCGAAGCGGAGTCCGGCAGGACGGCAACCCACGGAACGCCGTCATCACCGGCGAAACCAGCCATGTCATCGGTCCTTTCCTCGATGGCGCTAACCAGCTGGTCCGAACCCGGGTGGTGGGCAGCACATGCGACACCACCACCCGGGCCGGTTCATCGATCGATCACAGGCTGAACCGGAGGGGGACCACCCGTTCCGGTCCCCTGTTCGTACCGAGGCCGGTCTTGCGGAAAGAGCCGGCCGCGGTCAGGGTCGGACGCTCGTACGTACGCATTCGATGCACCTCCCTTCGCTTTTCGGATCGGTTACAGCGACCAGCGGGCACTCCCAGCCGTGGCCAGGAGCCGGTCCGGTGGACCACCCCGGACTGCTGGTCGATCCGGTACGCGCACAGCGCGACACGCGTCGTACTGGTGAGCGTCGGCGCTGGGCGTGTCACCGGCGTGCGCCGCTGCGTCACAGCGCCGTCGCCACGCCGTCACCGCCGTCGACCCGACGGTCGGCGGGACCGTCTGCGCACCGCAGCCACGAGGTCCTCCATCTGCGGCGACGGCGGCAGCTCGAGGTGGTCGTACAGCTGGCTGCGATAGACGTCGTACCGGCGGAACGCCTCGACGTAATTGCCCTGCTCCAGGTGTGCGCGGATCAGGCACCGGTTGGCGGACTCCCGGAGCGGGTCCTCGACGACCACTGCCAGTGCCAGCTCGACGGCCCACGCCGGCTCGCCCTCCGACAAGCGACGCTCGCTCATCCGCTCCAGGGCGTGCAGCCGCAGCTGCCGGATCCGGTCCTGCTCGGCGAGTACCCACTCCTCGCTCCAGTCCGGCAGCAGCTCGGCCATCCCGGGCTTGAGGAGCGCGGACGGCTCGATCTCAGCGTCGGCGAGCGCATCGAGCCAGCGGGCCACCGACTCGTGCACGTCCACCTCGCACCCGGGCGCGAGCCGCAGGGCGGAACCGGTGGCGCTCAGCAGCCCGGGCACGGCGCGGTTGACCCGCCAGACGACCGAGCGCAGGTTCGCCATCGCCCGCTGCTCGCTGGTGTCCATCCACAGGGCGCACGCCACATGCCTGCGCAGCAGCACCCGGCGGGTGACCCCGAGGTAGGCGAGCAGCCGCTGACCGCTGGGCAGCAGGTCGACAGGTGCACCGGACCGGAACAGCTGGAAGCCGCCGAGGAGCTGCAGGCGGTACGGCGGCGGCGCGTCGCAGTCCGGAAGCGGTCCCACCGATCGTTGTCGACACCCGCGAAGGAGCGCGATCGCGATCCGATCGTGACCGTCGTCCACTGTAGACCCTCCTCGGACCGCCCACGTGCGTACCGCGTCCCCTGCTCGGGGCACTCCGCCGGCCCCGGGCGTGGTTCCGCTCTCTGCAGGGAGACGGCGGGGGCTCGGGTGTCCGTCGCTCCTCCTCCGTGATCGTTTATGGCGTGACCGTCTCACCGAGAGCAAGCGAGGTAACACGGAACGGGACAACGCACGATGAGCGGTCGGACAGCGACAGCACCGCCCGGGCGGGTGGCCGAGGTGTGGTGAGGGATCCGGATGGACGGCGCGAACGGCGAGGGCCACCCTGAGCTTCCCTCGATCGAGCGATGGCTGCAGATCTGGGCGCAACGGGAGCTACTGATCAAGGTCGCGCGACGGCGTGGTGCTCAGGACCCGGAAGATGTCGCGCAGGAGGCGATGCTCCGCGCCGCCCAGCACCCCGAAATCCCTTCGGACAAGCTTCGGCCCTGGCTGATCGTGGTCACCGGGCGGCTGTGCGTGGACGGACACCGGCGACGGGTCAAGGAGGCCGACTCCTGGGCCCGGACGGTGGGACGGGTCAACGCACAACGGCCGGGACAGTATCCCGAGGACGACGTGTGCGAGCGCGCGGTAGCAGGCTGGGCGGCAGCGGTGGCCGCCGATGCGCTCCCGGCGCGCCAGATCCGGGCGCTCCGGCTGACCGCGGCCGGCTACGACGTGCGCCAGGTCGCCACCGAGCTGGGCGTGCCCTACCGCGCCGCGGAGTCTTTGCTCGCGCGCGCTCGCCGAACCCTGCGTGCGGCTCTGAGCACCGGGCTCGGTGTGCTGGGCTGGATGTGCCGCGCGCCGGTTCACGCGGTGGGCAGTCCGGTGCAGGTGGGCCTCGCGGCCGCCACCGCCGCCGTCCTGGTGGTCCCGCTCGGCCTGCCCGCTCATCACCAGCCGCTCACGCCACCGATGCCCCCCGCCGTCACCGGGCCGGTGACACCGGCCGAACCCACGGCCGAGCGGAGCTCGTCGCCACGCACGCCGTCGGCACCGACACCGGTGCCGGTGCCGGTGCCGGTGCCGCCCAGCTCGCCATCCGACGTGCCCGAGGAGGCTGCGCCTTCCCGCACGTACGGTCAGGGTTCGCTTCCTTCGCGCGGCGTCGGCTCGCGCCCCGAGACCCGATCGGTCGCGCCTGCGCACGAACCATCACCGGCGGCGCCGGTATCTCCCCGCGCGGCGCCCAGCCCGAAGAACGCCGAAGCTCCGACCGATCCGAGTCGTGGAGCGGACCGCGCCGATCACCGCCCACCCGAAGACCGGGAACAGAGCACGGACCGCGGGCAGGATCACGACCAGCCACCAGGTCTTCCCGATGGAAACGGTGCTCAAGAGGATGCCGGGGAGCAGGCCGGTAGAGGGCCGTGACGGACTGCAGGCCGCAGATGTCGTTCAGGATCATCAGGTAGGCACCGCATCGGAGCTCGACCTGGAGCAGGCGCGGACGGCGCAGGGGGCTCGGCCCGACGTCGGGTGGCTGAGTACCGTCGGGGCATGGGTGTGTTCGGCGAGATGGTCCCGGGTCGCAAGCTCGGGCGTGAGGCCCGCGACGAGGACTCCGACGGGCAGAGCCACCGGATCCCCGACGGCCCGCTCGACCTGGACTCCGGTGTCGTCCTGCTGACACCACCCCGCAAAGAACGCAGCGAGGACGACCAGACCTGACATGCAAGTGACGACGCAGCTGGCACGCGGCCGCGCAACCACCACAAGCATCCATGTCGCGGTCGAAACGGCCCCCGTCACCGCGACAAGCATCCATGTCGCGTTTAGGGCGTCTGGCTGCGGATGTCGTTGAGGATCATCAGGACCTCGTCGCGAGTCTCCGGCGGCGACTCGACGTACACGCCGACCTGCCAGGCGAGCGGACCGCCCGCGGTCGCCGCGAAGAAGTGGCTGAAGTCCACCGAGTACGTGCCGCGCCCGGTGAGCGGCGTCTCGACGTAACCGGTCGTCGGGTCGAACGCGACCGCGCGGTCCGGCTCGTCGAGCCACGCCCGGTTCAGCTCCTCCTGGACCGCAGAGCTGCAGGTCGGAGCGCAGCGCCGGATCATGACGGTCATGCGTTGCCCGTCGCCAGGGTTCTGCTCGTCGATGCAGCCGAAGGCGTAGGCGTCCGGTAGCGGCGCGGTCGCGGCCAGGCAGCCCCACGTCGACGGCGCGCGGAAGGCGAACGGCCAGCCGTCGAACGCGAAGGTGTAGGTGTCTGCGCCGGGCGGGAACACCGGGCCGGCGACGGCGACCGACGGCACGTCGCGCAGCACCGGCGGCGGCCCCGCCAGCAGCGGCGCGGGCTCGGGCGGCGCGAACGACGGCAGCGGCGGGAGGTCGGTGGGCAGCGACGGGAACGGCCCGGGCGCAGGCACGGCGACCGGGTCAGTGTCCCGGACGGCGACCAGCGCGGCCAGCAGCCCGACCACGAGCAGCAGCGCGACCGCGCCGAGCGCGACGACCAGCGGCGCGCTGGACGGTGACTGCGGCGG
>JALYQB010000087.1 GCA_030856045.1 Actinomycetota bacterium | reverse complement strand
AGCGGGCTCGTCGGCATCGACGAGGCACAGCGAGTGCCCGAGTTGCTGCTGGCCGTCAAGGCAGAGGTCGACCGCGAGCGGCGCCCGGGTCGTTTCCTGCTCACCGGATCGACCAGGTTGCTCGGCGCGCCGAAGCTCACGGACTCGCTGGCCGGCCGGATGGAGGCGCTGACGCTCTGGCCGTTCACCCAGGCCGAGCTGGGTGACGGGGTCGCGGCGGCGGGGTTCATCGACCGGGCCTTCGACGACGACCTGGCCGGGCTCCGGCCTTCGGCGGTGACCAGAGCGGAGGTGCTCGACCGAGCCGGGGCGGGAGGTTTCCTGCCTGCCCTGACCCGGACCGGTCGGCGCCGCTGTGCCTGGTTCGACAGCTACGTCTCGGGTGTCATAGATCGGGAGGTGCGCGCCGTCACCGACGCCCTCTACCTGCGCGAGCTGCCCCGACTCCTGAGGCTGGTTGCGTCGCGCACCTCAGGCGAGCTCAACATCACCGACCTGGCCCGTGACCTCGGTCTTTCCCGTCCGACCACCGACAGTTACCTCGCGCACCTGGAGGCGGTCTTCCTCATCCAGACCATCCCGGCGTGGTCGACAAACCTCACCGCCCGGGTCGTTCGCAGGCCCAAGATCGCCGTCACCGACACCGGCCTCGCTGCCAGGCTGCTCGGGGGCCGCCTCCACTCCGACTCCGACCTGGCCGGCCGGCTGATCGAGACGTTCGTCGCGGGTGAGCTGCGCGCGCAGTCCGAGTGGTCCCACGCCCGACCGGGCCTGTTCCATTTCCGTGACCGGGACGGCATCGAGGTGGATCTCGTCCTGGAGTCGGGTGACGGCCGGGTGGTCGGGGTCGAGGTGAAGGCGGGCGCCACCGTGCGTGCCGAGGATCTGCGCGGGCTGCGGTTGCTGGAGCAGCGACTCGGCGCCGACTTCGCCGCGGGCGTCGTGCTGTGCACCGCTGCCCAACCCCGGCACCTGGGCGGGCGCCTGTGGACACTTCCTCTTTCCGTGTTGTGGTGACGGGATGGCCGGTGAGAATCGACGAGCGGGTGAGGGCGCAGCGGTGACGGACGGAAGACGGCGGCTCGCCGGGCGCTACCGGCTGGACGGCTCGCTCGGCCGGGGCGGCATGAGCGAGGTCTTCCACGACTACGACGAGTGCCTGGACCGGCGGGTGGCGATCAAGCTGCTCCGCCCGCCGTCGGCATCGGTCCCGACCGGCCCGGACAGCCCAGAGGCCGTCGAGATCCTCGACGCGCTGGAGCGCGACCGCAAGCGGTTCCTGCGCGGCAGGTCGGCGGCATCCGCCACATCGACGACTTGGACCTGTTCGAGTTCTCGCCCGTGCTGCACGGCGCCGACCGGCTCGCCCGACAGCTCCCCGTCAAGGCGGCGGCGGCCGGACTGGAGCGCAAGGACACGGCAGGCCGACCACTAAAGCTGTCGGCGAATTCGTGGGCTTCGCCTACGGCTTGACCCTCAAGCCGCCGGGGTGGTCCGGGGAGATCTCAGCCCCGGACACCTGGTACCCCCGGCTACCCGACAGACAGCTACAAGCGTTTGATAAGCGTGATTGTCACTCCGATCGCTAGGAGAACGAAACCTAGTACGCAGAGCGCGATTGCCGTCGCAAACTCTGCCGAGGTATGTATACCGGGGCCAAAGAATACATTATAGGCGGAAGCAATTCCGCCACCAGCGATTACCCCTCCGATTGTGTTCGCCGTAGTTGTTAGGCCCGAACTACGACCGCCTGGCCCCCCGATCTTCTCAGACGCCTGGAGCACGTGGTTTTCGTCGACCGTCGATAATCTATGTCTTCGGGCGAGACGAACGGATTGTTGCCCGAGTTCAGCAAGATAATCCGAATGTAGATCTTCAAGCACTTCAGCGGCGCGAGGGCTCAGAGACATAGGCATTCGGGGTTTTCGATTTAGTTCAGCATGGATCCTGCGACCCGCGCTCACAAGCGGACTCACAGCAGCCGATTGCCCTTGCCCTCCAGTTCCAGGCGACGCCATTATGGGCGCTGCCTGGAAGTCGTTACTAATGGGAAAGTAGACTACTGGACCTATATTCAGGAGGCCACCTGGTCGATGAGCAGCGACGACGAAGATCAACAGAGTTGCCTAAAGTCCAGTAGCCTAGTTTCTCCTTAGTAGTGTTGCTAAATTGATCAAGTTTATGCGTCGTACCTGCATCTGCATCTGTACCTGCGCAGTTCAGAGCTAGTTTGCGATCCTTCAGAGCGTAAGGAGTACATATTTAGTGACACAACTAGCTCAGGTGATGATTTCTTCTATAGTTCACGATTGCCGATTGGTGCAGCGTGTAATGAATTTTTAGTTGCCGTCCGACCAGGGGAAGCGCTCGGTGTAGGGCGAATCCTACTTCTTGCTTGGTCGGACGGCATCGATCAGGCGTCGGGATTACTATAGACTGTCCAGATCTGGATTGCTCCGCCACTTTCAGTTATGCTACGCAGGTGACCTGCTTTGAACTCAGCGACGAGAAATTGCTTTATTGCTTGACCATGTTTCCAGCAGAGCGCCAGCACGTTTAGAGCAAAGTAGCGTTCGGCTTTGGACAATCGCTCAATATTGACTTTAGTGAATAGCGCCTTGATTGTCTCACGTGTCACGTTCCCCTGATACTCGGCAGCTTCCGCGAACCTTTCAGCATAAGCAATCTGCTTGTCATTGAGCCGTGCGGCGAAACTCCCGTCCTTGATCTGCTGCCATGCCTGTCTTCCCAAATGTCCAAACTCCATGCTAGCCTCCTCAGTCATTCGGTTGGGCTGCCTGCCAATTGATCAAAACGGGCAGGAAGCCCAACCGAGAGAGGAGTAGTCGAAATGGCAGCAGCGTCTATTGTCCCATAATTTGGCCAAAAAAGCCAAAAAGAGTACTCTGACTCGCTTGCGCGACACTGGTGGACGGCCAATCACTAATCGTAGAATGCTATCCGGAAGCTCGCACCGGCGTGTCGTCTAGCATTCTCCCTTTCTTCCAGGTTCAGCCAACAACCGCGCAGATGAGCCCCAGGGTATTGAGCTCGCTTGCTCAATCCTCGCTGATAGCACGAGTGGGCCCGAGTATTTAGCTCCTCACAACTGACCAGCTTCCTCAAGTCGGTCATCCGGGGGCGTGCAGCGCTGCTGTCAGCGCCTCGACAGCCGCCTCGTGTAGAGCGACTGACAGCAGCTGGTCAGCCGGAGAAGGAAGCCCGGCCACGACGTGAGTCATCGTCTGGTGTCGGTACTCAGTGGGCACCGTCACCAGGACCCGGGGCACGATGTCGCTCGGCCCGAGCTGCCCACGACCAACGAAGTCGATGTAGGCGAGGAACTTGCCGCGCAGGGTCGGCACGGCTTCGGTTGCGAGGTCAACCTCGATCCACCAGTGATCAGTCACGTCCGCTATGGACAGCGCGACGTAGGCGTCCGGCTTCATCCAGCCACCCACACCGTTGAGCCACCAGGCAGCCGGCTCGGCCAAGAACTCATCTACCCGGTAGCCATCGAGCCGTGACCGCTCGACCAGTGATACGTATAGCTCGGAGACAGCGAGGGTGTGCTTGACGAAGCGTTCCCCTGGCTGGCCGGGACGCCGGATGCGCTCGTCGTCTTTCCGGAGGTTGCGGCGCAAGAGGAGTAGCCGTTCGCCGGCTGTGTCGAGCGCGTAAGCAAGCTGGCCGGAGCCCCGCAGCCCACCGCCGACGCGGCGCGGCAGCGGGGCGAGCACCTGCCAGCCCACCAGCCGCTTGAGCACGCGCGAGCGCACCACAGACCGGCTCTTGCCGCTCAGCTCAGTGAAGTGGAGTCGTTCGAGCTGGCGACCGGTGGCCAGCCGCAGCCGGTTGACCGTATCAATGATCTGCCACTCGCGCTCGGTCAGCTGCTCGGCGAGCCCGACGACGAGCGCTGCGCGGACCCGCTGGCGGCCGGAGGCCGGGATGGGCCGGGAGGCGCGAGGAGTCATGCCGAGTCCTTCGGGATCAGGAGGACGGGGTATTTCGTTGGCGTTATCGACCTGGGGAACTGCCCTGACTCCGGAGGACGTGACGCGAGGTGCACCGCGATACCAACGCCGAAGCCAACAGCGACACCAACGGGTGCCCGGCTCATGCCGAGCCTCCCCGACGGCTCCGGCCGATCCGTCCGCCGCGCGGCGTGCCGGTCTCGATGCGGGCCCGCAGAGCGGCGTCCACCCCAGCACGCGCTACGCCGTGGCGCTCGCGGCTGGCACGCGCCAGGTCGCGAGGGTCGCGTATTGGCTCATCAAGCGGCAGGGTCTTCCCGGTGACGGGTGCCGTTGTCGCTCCATTTACACACGGCCGCATCGCGATTTCATAGGCGCCGAGGCTCATCAAATCTGCGGCCGAGAGCGCCGGGGCGAAGCGCCGCTCCAGAACCCGGGCGTCGTCGTGCTCGCACTGGAACACGATGTGCGAGCGCGCCGTGCCGAGCACGGCCGCCTGAATATGTCGCGGTAGTTGATCAAGATATTGATGTGCCATCGTGAGGCCGAGCCCCAAGCCTCGGGCCTGAGCCAGCATGTCCGCGACGTTCTCCGCCAGCCGCAGCGTGTCCTGAAATTCATCGAGATACAGCCAGACCGGCCGCCGTTTCTCACGGGCTACAGCGGCCCGCGACAGCATGGTTTGCCATATCGAGGCGACGAGGAGAGAGCCCAAGAGCTGGGCCGTCTCCGCGCCTATCGTGCCCTTGCTGAGTGGTACCAGCAGTACCCGCCGGGAGCGGAATACTTCCTTCAGGTCCAGTCCGGTGCTCTGACCGAGGATCAAGCGCAGCGACGATCGGGTGGTGAGGGCTCGCAGCTTGTTCAGTGAGGGGCCGATCACCTGTGCCCGTTCACCGTCGCTCATTTGTTCGTAGCCCAGCCAGAACGAACGTACGGTCTCCGGCATGCTGGCTTGAGCAGTGACGAAGCGCCGGAAGGACGGATTCAGCAGCAGCTCAGGTATCTCGCAGAGCGTGAAGGCCGAGCCGTCGTGCGCGGTGGTATGCGTCAAGGTCAGGAGGGCGGCACGGAGTACGTCACTGGTCCGCGGTCCCCACGACGAGCGCCACAGCTCCGAGAAGACGTGCACCACGTGATCCACGACCAGCTCCCGGCTGTGCTCGTCCTGTCCAACCTGGAGGATGTTGAAGCCGATCGGCCGATCAGTGGCCGCAGGATCCAGCGCGACAATGTCATCTGCTCGTACACCGGGTACCCGCGCCAACACATCGTCAACCACGTCTGCTTTCGGGTCAATGGCAACCAGACCACACCCGGCCTCGATATCTTGAATAATCAGCCGAGACAGGAGCGTGCTCTTCCCGGTTCCGGTCGGCCCGGTGATCACGAGGTGACGGAGCCGATCCTCGGCACGCAGCGCCAGCGGACGACCCGCCCTACCCGGGTAGTTGGCCTCAGCAAAGACCGTTCCTGTGGTCGGCATCCCCTCCGGCGGTGGGAGTTGCCGTGCACCACCGAACACCAAGCCGGGGATATGCAGCTCGCCAATAGGCAAGCCAAGCAAGCCAACGGCTTCCTTAGTATTGAGGCGCATCGGCCAGACGGTCAGCGGCAGCGCACGGGCATAAACCCGGGACGCGACGACCGAGGTCGGTAGTGTCCGACGCAGCACGCAGACGCCGGGGGCATCGAGCACCCGGAAGGCATTCGTGACCCGGTTGAGTAGATTGATCGCTCGCGCCGTGCTCGGCGCGCTGACCGCTATCCGACCGACTGCGTTGAACACCGGAGCGCTGTGCTTGTTACGCACTGCACGGGCGACCTCGCCCGAGTCCTCCTTGTTGGGCAAGAGCGCCCGACTGCCGGACAGTATCCATTGCACGCGTACCACTTCGCCATGGGCGAAGGGATGCAGCCCGGACAACAATGCGGTCACCGACGATTCGGCGCGTTCATGTGCAAGGGGACGCACGGTGCTGCTGAGGCGCAGTTCGCTCGCCGTGCGAATCACTGGTTGAACAGAGAAGTAGTCCGCCGCTTCTTCGACACGGACGCCGGGCAGGGCCGAGCGGAGCTGCGCCAGCACGACCGCCTCCTGAGAGAGGGGCAATAACAAATAGTAAGCGATCTTTTTATGGGTGGCGACCAGTTCAATAGCGAGCGGCCGTCGCCGCGTTGTGGAGGCGACCATGCTGAGCCAGGCGCTTATCTGGTCTGCCGTGAGACCATGTGCAGGGTGCAGCTGGTAGGCAACGAGTTGACGTCGCCAAGCACGCGCCTCAGCCCAGCGAATGCTGAGGATAAGCCCAAGAATCAAGCTGCCGCCGAGGATGATGAGAGCGAGCATCACGGTGACGGTTCCTTATTGTGGTCACGTTGATTACCTTTCGGCTGGCTCGGCGCGGCCTCGTTCTTGGCGTGGGAATGGACGAGGGCGAAGACGGCGACGGCCGTCGCTGAGCCTGCGATACTTTTGTGATCGCGTAGCTGTGCAGTTTGTTGGAGCCGTCTTCGGGACATGCAGGTTTCCTCAAGCCTTAGTAACTTTGAGCAGAGGAACCGGCCAGTCCTGAAGGTAAAGATCGTCTGGCTTTAACCTCTACTCTATGTTATGTGCCGCTTCTACGCGTCAGTCAAGCCGCGTAATTGACAACATTAATGTGCTAACAGATGAATATCAGAGCTGAGACTCACCTTGTTTATACGACTTTCGCAAAATCCAAAATCCCCCTAGCCTAAAAGTATGGCGTTAGCCATACTTTTTAGTTGGAGGATAAAACAAACAATGAAAGTAACAAAACAGAGTTATGGCCAGTTTCTGGTCAATAGTCCTGTGAACTTCACAGGTACGTATTTCGCGGCTACTGTCGACGGGCTGGAACATGACAGTATCCATCGTTTCCTGAAAGACAGCCAGCTAACACCAGCACTTCTTCGGGAGAAGATAGCCGATGTCATTGTCTATGATCCGAATGGTCGAATCTTATTCGACGACTCAGTTATGGATAAGTATGGTTCGCAAGTTATTGAGGGTGCAATGAAGCAATATTCTGGTAATGCCCACCATCCGGTGATGGGCATTGGGGTGGTGACCTGCGTCTACTACAATCCTACAAACGGGCTGTTCTACCCTCTGGACTTTAGACAATACGATCGTTGCAGGGACGGAAAAACAAAACTTGACCACGTCATGGACATGATGAAGGAGATCATCCGTAAGAAGGTACCGTTTACACACTTCTTGATGGATAGCTGGTACGCCACAACTGAACTGCTGAACCAGATCATGGATTGGGGTAAGTTGTTTGTGTGTGCGGTTAAAAGTAACCGCTTGTTCTCGCCTGATAATGTTGACGAGCACGGCAAGCATATCCAAAAGCCGGTCAGAGATCTGTCCTGGGACGGCGAAACCACTACGAGTGGCTACCACGGTCGGCTCAAAGGGTTACCCCGTAAACGCCTCCTGAAACTATTCCGCATCGTTGTCTCTGCCGACAAGACGGAATACATCGTCACCAACGATGTAGCCATCAAGTCCACTGATGACGCTCGAGCTGAGAGTGCTATCCGCTGGAAGATTGAGGAGTTTCATAGGGAGCTGAAGCAACTCACGGGTATTGAACGCTGTCAAGCCAGAAAGAACAGATCGCAGCGTAACCACATAGTGTTATGCATGCTGGCCTGGCTACAGCTAAAGGTGACGGCCTGGGCCACCAAGACCCGTTAAAAGCCTTTGTTGCTGAGCAGTGGCGGCATCCAGCTACTATTTTTTCTATCTGTTGATAGTGGGTTTTGCGAAAGTCCTATTTATATCCCAGAACTGATGATCGACAGCCCGGTCAACTCCACCAATGTCCAAAGTAACTTCTCGTCAATAGGCTCATTAATTGTACCCTCTGCAACAACAAGGCCAGGATCAACGCTATCATTGTCCATGGGCTTTAGAATCTTACCCCTTAAGGCGGGACTGTCACCGGGAGGAAGGGGTGAGGGAGATGGTGGGTTTGAGATCGATTGCTCAGGCGGCGGAGCGTCAACAGTATTCGTTTTATCGCTAGTGTAAACAGATATGTTCCGCTTTACATCTGTGGCGCCGAGTGGGATAATCTGTGCATGAACCTTTCAGAGCAGGATCGCGCTGAGCTTCACGCGGTGCTCAGGCCGGAAGCCTATGACGGGT
>JALYQB010000060.1 GCA_030856045.1 Actinomycetota bacterium | reverse complement strand
GGCCGCGGATCGTGTGGGACCGGGTGACCGACGAGCTGCGCGGGCGGCCCGGCGCGCAACGCCTCGCGGTGACCTCGGGGGGCACCATCCCCGACCGCGGCCTGTTCACCGTGATGACGCCCGGCGGTGCGGAGGGCGCCGGATCGCGGGTCGGCGAGCTGGACGAGGAGATGGTCTACGAGTCCCGCGTCGGGGACACCTTCCTGCTGGGGTCGACGTCGTGGCGGATCGCGGACATCACCGCGGACCGGGTGATCGCGACCCCCGCACCCGGGCAGCCCGCGCGCATGCCGTTCTGGCGCGGTGACTCCCCGGGCCGCCCCCTCGAACTGGGCCGGGCGCTCGGCGCGTTCCTGCGGGAGCTCACCTCGCTCGACGCCGACGGTGCTCGGGCACGCGCCGCCGCCGCGGGTCTCGACGCGTGGGCGACCGACAACCTGCTCGGTTACCTGCGTGAGCAGCGCGAGGAAGCAGGCCACGTGCCCGACGACCGCACCGTCCTCGTCGAGCGGTTCCGCGACGAGCTCGGCGACTGGCGCATGGTGGTGCACTCGCCGTTCGGCGCGCAGGTCAACGGGCCGTGGGCGCTGGCCATCGGCGCGCGGCTGCGGGAGCGGCGCGGGGTCGAGGTCCATGTGGCACACGCGGACGACGGCATCGTGCTGCGACTGCCGGACGCACTGGACGCGGACGGGGTCGAGGTGCTGCCCACGGCCGAGGACGTGCTGCTCGACCCCGAGGAGGTGGAGCAGCTCGTGGTGGCCGAGGTAGGGGGCTCGGCGCTGTTCGCGTCCCGGTTCCGGGAGTGCGCGGCACGGGCCCTGCTGCTGCCCCGCCGCGATCCCCGCCGGCGGTCCCCGCTGTGGCAGCAGCGGCAGCGGGCGGCGCAGCTGCTGGCCGTGGCGTCGCGCTACGAGCAGTTCCCGATCGTGCTCGAGGCCATGCGCGAGTGCGTGCAGGACGTCTACGACGTGCCCGGGCTGTGCGAGCTCATGTCCGACGTGCGGTCGAGGCGGGTCCGGGTGATCGAGGTCGCGACGCCGTCGCCGTCCCCGTTCGCCCGGTCGCTGCTGTTCGGGTACGTGGGGATGTTCCTCTACGAGCTGGACGCGCCGCTGGCCGAACGCAAGGCCGCGGCGCTCTCGCTGGACTCGACGCTGCTGGCGGAGCTGCTCGGCTCCGAAGCGATCCGGGAGCTGCTCGACCCCGCAGCGCTGGCCGAGGTGGAGGCGCAGCTGCAGCGGCTCGACCCGTCGCGGCACGTCCGGGACGCCGAGGGTGCCGCCGACCTGCTGCGGGCGGTCGGTGACCTCACCGAGCCGGAGGCGGCGGCGCGGGGTGCGCGGCCCGAGTGGTTGACGGAGCTGGGCAGCGCGCGCCGGGCGATCCGGGTGCGCATCGCAGGGGAGCACCGGTGGCTGGCGATCGAGGACGCCGGCCGGGTGCGCGACGCGCTCGGCGCGGCCCTTCCGGTGGGCGTACCCGAGGCCTTCACCGAACCGGTACCCGACCCGCTGGGGGATCTGCTGCTGCGTTACGCCCGTACCCGGGGCCCGTTCGCCGCGGCGGCCGCAGCCGAGCGGTTCGGGCTCGGCATCGCCGTGGTGACGGCCGTCGTGAACCGGATGACCGGCTCGGGGCAGCTGGTGCGGGGTGAGCTCCGACCGGTGGAGGCGGGTGGCGGCGGCAGTGGCTCGGCAACCGAGTACTGCCACGCCGAGGTGCTGCGACGGCTGCGGCGCGCCTCGCTGGCACGGCTGCGTGCCGAGGTGGAGCCGGTGGAGCAGACCGCGCTGGGGCGGTTCCTGCCCGCGTGGCACGGCATCGGCACCAGCCGTCGCCGGCTACTTAGCGCACCGACCGCGGAGGACCTGCTCGGGGTGGTCGAGCAGCTGGCGGGGGCACCGGTACCGGCGAGCGCGCTGGAGTCGCTGGTGCTGCCGGTGCGGCTACCGGGCTACTCCCCCGCGCTGCTCGACGAGCTGACCACGGCGGGCGAGGTGACGTGGACGGGCTGCGGGTCGCTGGCGGGTGCGGACGGTTGGGTGGCGCTGGCTCCCACGGACGTCGCGGACCTGCTGCTGCCGGACCTCGAGGATGCCCTCGAGCAGGGCCCGCTGCACCGGGCGGTGCTCGCCGCACTGGACCCCGGGGGGGCACTGTTCTTCCGCCGGCTCGCCGACCGGGTCGGCGAGCAGCTCGTCGCGGACGGTTCCACCGCGCCCGCGGACGGCGAAGTCGTCACCGCGCTGTGGGATCTGGTATGGGCGGGGCTGGTGACCAATGACTCGCTGGCTCCGCTGCGGGCACTGGTCGCCGGGCGCGGGGCCACGCACCGGGCGCGGCCGCCCACCC
>JALYQB010000048.1 GCA_030856045.1 Actinomycetota bacterium | reverse complement strand
ACCGAGTGCCGGTCGTGCCCGTGGTGGCCGACGTGCGAGGCGGTGCTGGCCGAGGCCCGCGACGTCAGCCTGGTGCTGCGGGGCGAGGACGCGGGGGCGCTGCGCGCCGCGGGAGTGTCCACGGTGGACGACCTCGCCGCGCTCGACCCCGCCGGGAACCCGCCCGTGCCGCTGGACGGGATGGTGTTCGGCGACGCGGTGCTGCTGGCGAGGGCGTGGCAGCGGGATCTGTCGCTCGTGCGGCGCCACCCGACCGTGTCCGTGGCGCGCGCCGACGTGGAGGTCGACGTGGACATGGAGAGCTTCGGGGACGCGGGTGCGTACCTGTGGGGGTCCCTGCTGTCCGGGGTTGACGTCGGGGTCCGGCCGGGCTATCACGCGTTCGTCACCTGGGACCCGGTGCCGACCCCGGACGAGGGCCGTTCGTTCGCGGAGTTCTGGGGCTGGCTCACCGAGGTGCGCGCCCGGGCGGCCGCCCGTGGGCTCTCGTTCCGGGCGTACTGCTACAACGAGCTCGCTGAGAACCGCTGGATGCTGTACTCCGCGGACCGGTTCGCGGGCATGCCCGGTATGCCGACCGCCGACGCCGTGCGCGCCTTCATCGGCTCGCAGCAGTGGGTCGACCTGTTCGCCGTGGTCTGCTCGGAGTTCCTGTGCGCCCACGGTAAGGGGCTCAAAACCGTGGCGCCCGCGGCGGGTTTCTCGTGGCACGACCCCGAGGCAGGCGGGGAGAACTCGATGCGGTGGTACCGCGACGCCGTCGGCATGGACGGCGCGACGCCGGACCTCACGCAGCGCGAGCGGCTGCTGACCTACAACGCCGACGACGTCCACGCGACCTACACGCTGCGGCACTGGATCAGCTCGGCTGCGGTGCGCGACGTGCCGTACGCCGGAGATCTCTCCCCGCTGTCGTGACCCAGCGCTCCTGGTGGCGGGCGCGGTGGGGTCTTCAGGGGCGCAGGAAGGTGAGGATCAGCTGCAGGACGGTGGCCGCGGCACGGCGTCGGTAAGGCGACGGGACCAGACTGCGGGGAGCACCACGTGGCGCTCGCACGTCCTGACCCACCTGGTTGCCGATGGCCGCCCGGCAGCGTGCCTGCAGCAACGACCGGCTACCGATGGTGAGAATTCTGCAGCCTGGTCGGTGACATCGTGCATAATCGTCCCTACTCTGGAGAGCCAGGGCTCGTCATCGCTCGGATTGAGGGGGGTCGCGTGGATCGTTCCGCTCCAGGTTCGCTGGCTGCCGAGCAAAGTGTCCTGAAGGCTTTCCTCTCGCTGCCGCTGAGCGGGATCGACCCTGGAACCGACGATGGACGGGACGGAGAGGTGCGACGGATACCGGCGCCCGACCGCCAGCGGGGTTTCGACGAGGGCGTCACCTTCAACTCGGGAATCTGAGCCGTGTCAACCGCGGTCGCGATGACCCGAGTCCCGGTGCGACCAATCGCTGAGTACGTGCTCAAGGTGGCCAGCCGGTGCAACCTGGCCTGCGATCACTGCTACGTCTACGGCGACCCCGACAGGGGCTGGCTCCGCCGCCCCACGGTGATGGATCCGGCCACGGTCCGCGCCGCCGCCATCCGGATCGCCGAGCACGCCGCCCGCCACGCCTTGGACCGCGTCACGGTGATCCTGCACGGTGGGGAGCCCCTGCTGGTCGGCGGCGCGGCTCTCGGTCGGATCCTGGCGGAGCTGCGATCGGTGATCGATCCGGTAGCCGAGCTTGACCTGCACCTGCAGTCCAATGGGGTCCGGCTCACCCCAGCCGTCTGTGAGCTCCTCGCGGATCAGGACGTCAAGGTAGGTATCTCGCTGGACGGCGATCAGCTCGCCAACGACCGGCACCGGCGGTTCGCCGACGGTACCGGCTCGCACGACCACGTCCTGCGCGCGCTGAAACTGCTCCGCGCACCGCCGTACCGGGCCGTCTACGGCGGCATCCTGTGCACGATCGACATCGATAACGATCCGATCGGCGTGTACGAGGCATTGCTGCGCGAGGAGCCACCGCGGATCGACTTCCTCCTCCCGCACGCGACCTGGGACCATCCGCCGCCGCGTTCGGAGGGGCTGACCACCGCCTATGCCGATTGGCTGCTGACGATCTACGACCGGTGGACCGCCGACGGTCGGGGCATGCCGATCCGGATCTTCGACTCTGTGCTGTCCCTCGAGCGGGGCGCCGGCAGCGGCACCGAAGCCATCGGTCCCGGCGCCGTCGCCGTCGCCGTGATCGAGACGGACGGCAGCTGGGAGCAGGTCGACTCGCTGAAGACGGTGTCCGAGGATGCACCGCGCACCGGACTCGACGTCCGGCTGCACGCCGTCGACGAGGTCGCGGCCCATGCCGGTGTCATCGAGCGACAGGTCGGAGAGCTGTCGCAGACGTGCCGGGCCTGCACGGTGGTGGACACCTGTGGCGGAGGGCTGTTCGCGCATCGGTTCGGTCGCGGGAACGGGTTCGCCAACCCCTCGGTCTACTGTTCCGATCTGTTCCACCTGATCACCCGGGTCCGGAACCGGCAGCTGCGCAGCCGTCAGTTGCGAACCCGGCAGCGCATGGTCGCGAGGGGTCAGTCGCTGCCGAAGCAGGTCGGGCCGCCGTTGGGTCTGCCAGATGTTGTGCTGCGCGATCTGGCAGGCGGCAGTCCCACCGATGCCACCCTGAGATACCTGACGGCACGGGAGTACGCCCTCGACCGGACACTGATGGCCCGCGTGGCGGCTGGCGTGCCCCACGGCACCGGGCGGACGGCGTGGGAGCTGCTCGCGGAGCTGGACGAGCGGTCACCCGCGGCGGTCCGGTCCGTGCTCAGCCATCCATTCGTCCGAGTGCGGGCACGCCGCAGCCTGACGACCGGGCAGCCCACCGGATCGGACGCCCGCACCGGGCTGCTGGCGTCAGTGGCGGTCGCCGCAGCCGTGCGGGCCGGCGTCGCGGTCGCGCTCGACGTCCCGTTGTGGCACGGGGCGCTGTCCCTGCCAGGGATCGGAACGATGTCCCTCGACGGTGCGAGTTCCGTCGTCGTCGCCGTCGCGTCCCATCCCGGCGAGTTCGTCGTGCATCCCGACCACGTGCCGGCCCGGGCCGTGTCGGGGACCGGGTCCGTGGTCGAGGGGTGGCATCCGGTGCGGACCGTGTCCTTCGACAGTGCGTGGATCCGACTCGATGACACGGATCCAGACCGCGACTGCTTCGCGCACCCGGTTGCCGCGCCCCTGCCCGAGACCGTCGTCGACGAGTGGCGCGGTGCCGTCGCGCGCGCCTGGGGGATGGTACGGGCCGAGGCCCCGGATCTCGCCAGGGGGATGGACACCCTGATCAGAACCGTCACCCCGCTCCGGCCAATGCCGTACCGGCCGGCCAGGGCGACCACGACGCGGAACGCATTCGGGGCCGTGGCGCTTTCGCCCGCCGCGCCGTCGGTTCTGGGCTCGCTGCTGGTGGGACAGGTCGCCCGGATCACCGTCGCCGCGGTGAAGGACGTGTGCGACCTCACCGACCCGGAGCCGCCGTCCCCATTCGATCTGCGGCAGGGCGATGCCGGACGGGCGGACGTTCCCCGGCTCGCGGACGTCTTCGCGCGGGCGGGGATGCTGGAGCTCGCGATGGCCCGGATCCGGGCCGGTCAGCCGGCGGACCGGAGGATGTCCGTGGTCACAGATCGGGACGCCCTGTCGGACGCGCTCGAGCTGCTGGACCGCGCCCGCGGCTGGTCCGACTCCGGGCGGCTGCTGCTGACGGGCCTGCGCAGCCGAGTCGAAGGATGGGCGGCGACTCGATGACAGTTGTTGACGGTGGCACCAAGACCTTGAGCCGGGCGGAGATCCGGTCCGACCTGTCGATGCTCGGACTGCCCGTCGGCTCGACTTACCTGATCCACAGCTCACTGCGCCGGGTGGGTCCCCTCGCGGACGGCCCGTCGACCCTGGCGGAGGCCCTGCAGGATGTGCTCGGCCCGCGGTCCACCATCGTCGTCCCGACCTTCACGGCGAGCAACTCGACGACCACCCGCCGGTTCCGGCGCCTCACGGCTGGCATGACGTCGGAGCAGATCGCGACCGAGGAAGCGAATATCGAGGGGTTCGACCGGTCAACCACCCCCGCCCAGGATGTCGGAGCCTTCGCGGAATTCATCCGTCGGCGTCCGGCGGCGGTTCGCAGCGACCACCCGCAGACGTCGTTCACCGCCCTCGGCCCCTCCGCGACCGAACTCACCCGCGACCATGCGCTCGACTGCCATCTGGGAGAGCGGTCGCCGCTGGCGAAGCTGTACACCGCCGACGCGATCGTGCTCATGCTCGGGGAGGGGTTCGACGACGTCTGCACGTGCTTCCACCTGGCCGAGCACCGGCTGCCGACACCGGCCCCGCGGCGCCTGTTCCGGTGCTACGTCCTCGAGGAGGGCAGGAGGACACTGCGCGAGTTCATGGCGACCGAAGCCGACGACAGCGATTTCGGTCGCCTCGGGGCAGCGATGGCGGCCGGGTCGCCGTTCGTCCATCGGGGCCGGGTGGGGCAGACGGCGGCCTCCTGGTTTCCGCTGCGTGCGGCGGTGGACTTCGCCGTGAACTGGATGTCCCGGTGGCGTGCGGGATAAGCGACCGAGCGGACTCGGGGAGACGTATGATCGCGGCGGGAAACGCGACAGTTCGGCGAGGAGATCGTCATCGTAGCGCTCGGGGGCGACAGCAGTCCGCAGGGCCCCATCTTCTTCCTGAGCTACGCATGGGCCCGGCCCACCAGGACGTCGCATGCCAGCCCGTACGACGTGAACCAGCCTGTGGTGCGCCTCTTCGACGACCTCTCGATGCATGTGGACCAATTGGTGGGATCACCCACCGGCATCGACCCGGGCTTCATGGACCGGTCGATGGAGGGCGGGACGAGATGGGCTCCCGAGGTGCTCGCGGCGGCGGGAACATGTCACGTTTTCATTCCACTCATCTCCTCGGGTTATGTGGAGAGCAAATGGTGCGCCAGGGAATGGGACGCCTTCTCGCGACGGAACGTCGGCCGTCGGCCGTCGGACTCATCGGGGAACAAGACCGCGATCCTGCCGGTGACATGGTCGCCGATGCTGGAGGACCAGTTGCCCCCGGCAGTGCGGGAACTGCAATTCTTCCTGCCGCAACAACTGAAGGACCCGGACATCGCCCAGCGCTACCTCGCCGAAGGGGTGTACGGGCTCCTCGCCCTGAACGACGAGGCGGCCTATCAGGCCGTAGCCTGGCGCTTGGCCCGCCGGATCGTGGACGCTTACCACGCGTACCAAGTCGAGCCGAAGATCCCTACAGATCCTCCGCAACTGCGCGAGTCCTTCCGGGGTGACGGCGAATGAATTCGACGTCCAGTCGGACCGCCGAGGCGCAGCAGACCCGCCACGGCGTCTACTTCTTCCTGAGCTATGCCCACTCGGCGCCGACCTCGGAACGGGTCCGGTCGGACTCGGATCCCGCGGTTGGCGTTTTCTTCGCGGACCTGGCCGCAGCGGTCGCCGCTCGCGCCACGCCCGCGGCAGGAATGGAAATCGGATTCTTCGATCAACAAATTCCGCCCGGTGCCGACATGAAGGCCCTGCTCTCTGATGCTCTCGGAGTCGCCGAAGTGTTCGTGCCGCTCTACTCGCCGGGATATCTCGCCAAGTCCTGGCCGATGCGGGAGGAGGAGGTCTTCCGCAGAAGGCTGCTGACCGCGAGCGCCGTCACACCCGACCAGCACATCGTTCCGATCCTGTGGACACCGTTTCCGTCGTGGGAGCAGCCTCCGATTGTGGCCAGGGCACTGAGCATCGGAGTCGGCATCTCCGACTACGGCGAGAACGGGCTGCGCGCGCTCTGCATGTTGACCTCGTACCAGCACTCCTACCAACTCGTTCTGTCCTTGCTGGCGGATGAGATCGTGAAGGTGGCGGAACGATCCCCACTCGGCCCGTCGGCGGCTCCGGACCTGGACGACGTCCCCAGTCCGGTGGCCGCGGAGGCCAACTTCCTGGTGGCGATGCTCGCGCCGAGGCACGTTGTGTCGCGCGCGCCGCAAGCCGTCAGGGGCGGCAAGAATCCCTGGTGGCGGATGTATGCCGGGCAGCGGATCCCGACCGTCGTCGAGCATGCCGGAAGCGTGGCCGAGCGGTTGGGTCTGAAGACTCGGGTCGCGGATTTCGTCGAGGTCGAGGAGCTCTTCGACCGAACTCCCGCGATCGTCATCGTCGATCCGTGGATGGTGGCGGACCGCGGGCCCGAACTCCTCACGTCGACCTTCGCCGATCTACCCAAGTGGGTCGTTCCTCTGGTCCTCGGCGAGCAGCGGGGGACCCCGGGCTTGGGTTCGGCGATGGCCGAGAAGGCGGTGGAGGCACTGGGCAGCACATTGCAGGTTAGCGTCAATCGGGTGAACAGCGTGGACGAGCTGGAGGAGATCCTGCCCACCGTGGTGGCCAGGGCGCGACGGACATACCTGAGAGAGGGCCCAGTGTCTCCGCCAGTCGAGCGGTCCACGCGCCCTCCGCGCCTGAGAGAGAATGATCTTCGGAACGCCGAGGGGAGCGAGACCGGTGAATGAGTCCCGAGAGGGTGAGGTCGTCACCTTCTACTCGTACAAGGGTGGTACCGGCCGCACCATGGCACTGGCCAATGTGGCCTGGATCCTCGCCTCCGCCGGAAAGCGCGTGCTGGTCGCCGACTGGGACCTCGAAGCGCCCGGGCTGCACCGGTTCTTCTCGCCCTTCCTTGAGGTGGGCGCCGTCGCCCACACCCGAGGGGTGATCGACCTGGTACGCGAGTACGAGGACCAGGTCAGCCGGAAGGCCGATCGGCCGGACGGCTGGGTGAAGCAGTTGGCCCAGGTCAACGACTACGCCTTCTCCATCGACTGGACGTTCGACGGCGGTGGCTCGCTCAACGTGCTGTCGGCGGGGCGGCAGAACGGTGCCTACGCGTCGACGCTGGGAAGCCTGGACTGGGACACGTTCTACGACCGGTTGGGCGGCGGCGCCTTCCTCGATGCGCTCCGCGATGACATGAGGCGCAACTACGACTACACGTTGATCGACAGCCGCACGGGCTTCAGCGATGTCGCGGACATCTGCACCCAGCACCTGCCCGACGTTCTGGTCGACTGTTTCACCTTGAGCGACCAGGGAATCGACGGCGCGGCCCGGGTCGCCCGCGCGGTGGCCACCCTGTCCAAGAAGGACGGTCCGAAACGCAAGATCCGGGTCCTGCCGGTGGCGATGCGAGTGGACCAGGGGGAGAAGGAGAAGGCCGACGCGGGGCGGCTGCTCGCGATGCGCAGCTTCCCCGGCCTGCCCGCTGAGATGACGGAGCCGGAACGGGTACAGTTCTTCGCGTCCGTGGAGGTGCCCTACCAGACCTTCTACGCGTACGAGGAAACTCTTGCCACCTTCGGTGACAAGCCGGGTTCCCCGTCTTCATTGTTGGCCGCCTACGAGCGGCTGACCGACGTCATCACGCAGGGCAAGGTCACGGCGCTCGCGGCGATGGACGAGTCCGTCCGGGCCAGCTGGCGGCTGCGGTTCGAGCGACCTATGCGCCCGGAACAGACTCCGATCCGCCTCCAGTACGCGGCCGAGGACCAGATCTGGGCCGAGTGGGCCGGCAGCGTCCTGATCACGGCGGGCATCACGGTGGTGGACGACGGGCCGATGGAGATCGCCCCGGCTGATCCGGTTCCGTCCTCCGCCCCCGCGGTTCTGGCGATCGTCTCGCGGAGCTACCTCGCGGTCCGGGAGGATGGCGAGGCGCAGGACCTGTGGGTGGGGCCCTCCCGACTGGTGATGTACATCGAGGACACCCGGTTGCATGAGGTGCCGACGCAGACCAGTACCAGCATCGTCGGGCTCGACGAGAAGGCGGCGACGGAGCGGCTGCTCAAGCTCGTCGGCAAGGTTGGTGCGGAGACGTCGCGCGAGGGCTCCCGGGCCGGTCGGTTTCCGGGGGCGGAGCCTCGCTGGTTCCAGGCTCCGGTACGCAACGCTCGCTTCACCGGGCGGACGCAGGATCTACAACGTCTTCGCCGCGAGTTGCGAGCCGAGGGACGGGCGGTCGTGCTGCCGGTGGCACTGCAGGGGTTGGGCGGTATCGGCAAGACCCAGTTGGCCCTGGAGTACGTCCACCGGTTCAGGTCCGCCTACGACCTAATCTGGTGGATCCAGGCCGACCTACCCCAGTTCGTCGATACGCTGATCGAACTCGGCGTCGAGTTGAAGCTCCCGCCGTCGGAAGGCACGGCGGTCGAAGGTGCGCGCTCCACTCTCGAGGCCCTGCGTCGAGGCACCCTGACGAGCCGCTGGTTGCTCGTCTTCGACAATGCGGACGACGTCGCGCACGTCCAGAACTACCTCCCGGGCGGGGGCGGCCATCTACTGATCACCTCACGCAACCCGGACTGGGCGGAGCGCGCGAACCCGATCCAGGTCGACGTGTTCCAGCGGGAGGAGAGCGCCGCCCACCTTCGCGGCCGAGTCGGTGCGATAACGTCGGAGCAGGCCGGGCGGGTGGCGCAGGCTCTGGGGGACCTGCCGATCGCGGTGGCCGCGGCCGGGGCCTGGCTGGCGGAGACGGGAACCCCGGTCGCGGAGTACCTGAACGCCATCGAACAGCACGGTGCCGGTACCCGGTCCGTGCAGTTCATTTGGGATCTTTCCCTGCAACGGCTGCAGGGGCAGTCCCCCGGCGCCTACCGGCTGCTGCAGATCTGTTCGGTCCTCGCTCCGGAGACCGCTCTGGATCTGCTCTACAGCGACCAGCTGACCAAGGCGCTGATCTCCTTCGACCCCTCTGTGGCGGTACGCGACATGCGTGGTGTCCTGGTCCAGCAGATCAACCGGCTCGCCCTGCTGAAACTGGACACCTTTGCCGGGCAGGTCCGGGTGCACCGGCTGCTCCAGGATGTCGTCCGGGGCCGGATGACGGACGAAGAGGTGGCGCACGCCAGGCACGAGGCGCACCTGGCGTTGGCCGCGTTCAGGCCCGCAGGCGAGCCCGACGACCCGAAGAATTGGGACCGGTTCCGGATGATCTGGGCCCATCTGGAGATCTCGGGCGCCGTATCGTGCAACGATGAATCGGTCCGCCAGCTCCTGATCGATCGCGTCCGCTACCTGTGGCGCCGCGGTGATTTCCCGCAGGGTTTGCGTCTCGGAAACGCGGTCTCGGAGGCGTGGGAGACGCTACTGAAGAAGGCCGAGTCGGCCGGGGAGAACGGCGAGCCTTCGGTCCCGGATGTCGATCCGGTGTCGCTGCGTCGCCAACTCCTCCATCTTCGCTTCAACATCGCGAACATCCTCCGGGACGACGCCAAGTTCGGGGAGGCGCTGAGGCTGGACGAGGAGGTTCTCGCGGCGCAGCGCCTCCTGCTCGGGGAGCGGCACTCGCACACCCTGATGACCTCCGGCGGACTGGCGGCGGACCTTCGGGCCCTCGGCCGCTACGCGGAGGCACTCCCGCTGGATGAGGCCACCTATCTGGCGTGGCTGGAGGGGTTCGGTGAGGATCATCCGCGAACCCTGGCGGCGGCCAACAACCTGGCTGTCTCGCTCCGGGCGGTGGGAGACTTCCGCAGGGCGAGGAGCATCGACGAGGACGTGTTGGAGCGCCGACGGATCGTGCTCGGCGCCGCGCACCCGTACGCACTGCACTCGCAGTCCAGCCTCGGGCGGGATCTGCGGGAGGCAGGCGAGTACGAGCAGTCCGTGACGATGTTGCGCAGTGTCCATGCTCTCTCGAGAGAACACCTGGGTACCGAGGCAGTCGGAACGCTCAATGCTCAGGCCAATCTCGCCGCCTCGCTGCGCAGCGCCGGACGGGCGGACGAGGCCGCGGAACTGTTGGAGGAGGCGTACCAGAAGCTGAGTGGGCGTTTCGGCCCCGACAACCCGAACACCCTCTCCTGTCGGCTGAATCGCTCGACCAACCTCCTCGCCATGGGCGAGATCACCAAGGCACTGGAGGAGATGATCGCCGTCACCGAGTCTTACCAGGACGCCCTCGGTGCCGACCACCCCTTCAGCCTCATCTGTGTCAGCAACCAGTCCGCGGCCTGGCGGGAGCAGGGAGAGTCGGACCGGGCGAGGGAACTGGTGGCGCGCGCGGCCGAGGGCTGCCTGAGACTGCTGGGCGACTCGCATCCCTACTATCTGGCGGCGGCGATGAACCACGCGACGTGTCGCTACGATGCCGGGGACGTCGAGGGCGCAGCAGAGGAAATGGCCGCGTCGGCGATCCGGATGGCCAAGGCCCTAGGCCGGCGGCACCCGGACGTGCTGCGTTGTCGCGCCAATCTCACGCTGCTGGAGTCAGGCGGGCGCGGTGACGGTTCCGGAGGGCTGCTGGGCGGCGACCCGGCTACGGCGAGAGCCATCGACGACCTGGCAGCCCTGTTGGGGCAGAACCATCCGTCGGTCACGTCGCTGCGGGCAGGCCAGCTGCTTTACCGGGTGATTGATCCGCACGATCCCTACTGACGAGGGTTCTGGGCAGCAGTCACCGGCTCGGTCTGAACCGACGACGCGGGTACCAGGGCCTGCGTCGGCTCGTCGAGGCCGTCGGCGACCCAGGACAAAATCTCGGGAAGTACCTCCACGGCTCCGAAATGGCCGATTCCGGACTGGATCTGGACCTCGACCTGCGCCTGCGGGATGTGGTGACTCAACCATCGGGTGTGGTCGACGGGGGAGAACCGGTCGTCCTCCCCGTGCCACAGCCGGACCCGAGAGGTGATGTTCGAGAGCGCGATCTCCCACGGCTTGCGGAACGCCAGGACGTCGTCGATCCAACCGGCGGCGCCCTGACGCAGCGCCTCCGCGTACGTGTCGAGGAGGAGGCGACGCAGAACCACATCCCCAACCACCCTCTCATCGGGTTCGCTGAGCTCCGACTCGACCAGATCGATGAAGCGCCTCGGATCCCGTTGCGCCTGTTCCGCCCAGGACGTGAGATCGCTGAGCAGCGCCTGCGCATCGACGTCCGCGGCCCCGTACTCGTGGACGTTGTGCCGGTTCATCCCGTGGTACCAGTCCAGGCCGACGGCATCGGAGGGAGCAAGGCTCACCAGAACGGCCGTGCTGGACACCCGCTCGGGCATCACCGCCGCGCAGGCGAGGGCATGAGGTCCACCACCGCTGCGCCCCACCACGGCGAAGCGATTGATACCCATCTTGTCGGCGATGGTCGCCACGTCTCCGGCCGCGTCCCGGACGGTCCGACCTTCGTTACGGTCCGAGCCGCCGTAGCCGGGACGGTCATAGCAGATCAGCTGCAAACCGAGGCGGTACAGCACGATCCCGCGCGGTTTCGGACCGTTCCGGCTCCCGGGGGTGCCGTGCAGGAGGAACACCGGATAGCCGTCCGGGGCACCCGTGACGTCGACCTCCAGTCGCCGTCCGTCGTCGGTTGTGACGTACTCGATCGTCACCGGTTCCCGGGTCACCCCGACCGCCTCGACCCACGGTCGATCCAACTCATCTGGAAGACTCTACCGAGGAGGTCGAGCGATGAAGGCCGAGGGCACAGGTGTGCCCAGGCCTTGCCCCTGGCTCGCTCCGCCATCGTTCGCGTCTCCGTCGTCGACATAAAAACCACAACGCTACCGGCTCGACTGATTGATCCGGTGTGAATAAATCCCCCGGGTACTCGGGGAAGCCACGACGAGCGTGCTGATGCTACGGCAGGGACCAGTCAATCGGGTCCGCGCCGAGCTCCGCCAGCAGGGGCCTCATCGGATCACCGGAGCAGGTAGCCGAGCGGCCTCCACCGCCGATCCGACCTCGTGGCGCGGTCAGTCGTGGTCGGGGGCGCCGGTGAGGCGGTGCTCGGGCGGCGCTGAAGGCCTCGGCGAGCAGCCTGCGCACGTGGTCCCCCGCGCGGAGTAGACGACCCGGTGGCCGTCGCGGCGGGTGCCGATCAGGCCGGCGAGTCGCAGTTTTCGCCAGGTGCTGTGACACCGCGGGACGCGCGACGCCGGAGCGCGAGCGGCTGCTGATCTACAACGCGGACGACGTGCGATGGGATGCCGCGGCCGTGCGGGCCGGGGATGCGCAGCAGGCGTGCACCTCTGCGCGGCTGCCGCACGCACTGGCCGCGCGCCGGAGCCGCCCACCTGGTGCTCGCCACGAATCCCGGGTCACGCTGCGGTCGCGAGCGGTGTCGGCGCGTCGTTCTCATCGGTGCAGCGCCCGCGGCCGGCGGGTTCTGGCTCTCGCGCATGGTGCGGCTCGCCGCCGCCTGGACCGTGCGCTGCGTCGCCACCGGCGCCACCCTGGTCTTCGACGAGAACGAGTGGACCGCCTTCCGCCTCGGTGCCACCGACGACGAGTTGACCCGGCACACGCGCACCTGTTGTCGAGCAGGTAGCCGACGAAGGTCCGCACGTGCCGGCCCGACATCGTGGCGTGCAGCACGACAAGATCGCCCTCGGCGACCACGTCATGGATCTCCCGATTCAGGTCGGCGTAGGCGTCCCGCAGCCACAGCGCAGTGACGTAGCAGGCAGCGGGACCCCTCCGCGGCTGGCCGGCGGCTCGTCGACGTCCTCGCGGTTGCGGGCGTCGGGGTGCACGACGGTCTCGAAGCCCTCGAAGCTGCCGTCGGCCATGATCTGGGTCGCTCGGACGCAGATCGCCTTGCTGTCGATGGTGCTGGTGGTCATGGTGTCGGTCCCTAGGCTTGGAAGCTCACGTCATCTCCACATCCCGGGTCCGCGGCATCCGTCGACAGCGGGCTGCCGATCGGGTTGACGTAGGTCACGTACAGCTCGACGGGCTCGGTACCCAGGTTACGGCCGATGTGGACGTGTCGGGACCCGCTCGGCTCCACCAGCGACTGCCCGGTGGCGTACACCACGGCCCGGCAGTCGTCGTCGATGCGGGTCAGGTTGCCGTGCTGCACGACGGCCAGCAGCGTTCCAGGGTGGTAGTGCCAGCCGGTGCTGCCGCCGGGCTGGATGGTGATGTACCGGACCACGAACTCGCTGGGGCCGTGGGTCGTGAGCCTTAAACCGCCGTCCGTGGTGCCCTGAGCGAGCACCGTTGCCGTCACACCGGAGGCTGGTGTGGCCTGCGCCGCTGCTGGGAGCACGCCCAGGCCGACCGCGCACACCGCGACCCCGGCGATCCTTGGAAGTCTTCGCATGAGCAGAGCATCCCACCGGACCCTGCGGGAGGGCATCGGCTCCACGGGATGCCCGGCCGCACCGGGCGCTGGCCTCAGCTGACGAGCCGGACGATGGCTGCCGCGAACGCGTCCAGATCGGACAGCCCGGTGGCGAGCGCGTCGTGCACGCGGTGGTCGTCGATCTTGTCGTAGACGTGGACCAGGCGGTTGCGGGAGCCCAGCGAGACCGCGAAGCCGTCCCGTCAACTCCTCATTGATGACGGCGTGCTCGCACAGCACGGTGAATGCGTCACCGAAGTCCCGCGGCGCGCGCCATCCCTCCGAGGCGATGATGTGGGGTCTCGAGTCGTTCGTGCAGCCGGTCGAGATCAACCATCGAGGCCTCCCGCGGCGACCCGTTGCAAGAAACGGCGTCGATGGGTGTCCAGGGTGGGACGGAAGTCGAAGTACTCGCTGCGGGTCCGGACCTCGAAGGCCACCCGGGCGGGTTCGTCGGCGCTGAACAGGAGCTGCCCCTCCTGCACGATCCGTCCCTTGAGCCGCAAGGGTGCACGGTCGAGGTCGACGAGGTCGACGGCGGGAACGTCCAGCGCGCTGGCCAGCGCGCTGGCCAGCGCCTGGGCCAGCGCCACCTCCTCGAGCAGGCGCAGGGGACGTTCCACCTTGATCCCGACATCGGCGTCGCTGCCCGCGCGGTGCCGACCCGTGGCGCGTGACCCGAACAGGTACGCGAAGGCGACACCCGCTCCGGTGAGCACAGCGTCCACGGCTGACGGGTTCATCGACACCGAGAGTACGGCTCCGGGCCGGTACCGGCGTTATGCGCTCTTGCCGTAGGTCGAGTGGAACACGGCGTCGGACAGCCAGCGTCTGAAGCCCTCGTTGTCGCTGAACTGCTTGAACAGCTCGGTGTCGTCCTTGAGTAGGTCCATCATGACCCGCCCCAGGGCGCGGTCGTGCTCGATGCGGGCGTTCTGGGGGTCGTTGTTGCGCTGCGCGTTCTGATACGCCTCGTCGGCCGCGACCCGGCGTGGGACGTCCTCGGTGATGAGCCGTTGCACGCGGTCCGCGTCGGTCCAGTCGATGTTGCCGAACTGGTCGTTGAACGTGCGCAGGATGTCGGAGAGCAGCGCCGGCTCCGGGTCGGGCCGGTGGCCGCCGCCGGCTGCGGGCACCGGGTCCAGCGAGCCCTCCTCGTCGGTGAGGGCGATCCGCATGGTTTCCCGCTTCTCCACCCGGTAGGACTCCATGTCGATGGTCTCCAGGAGCCCCGCTGACAGGTCGTCCTCCTTCGGCGCGGGGAGCTTCGGCACCAGGAAGTTCAGGAAGATCGACAGCTTCTCCCAGCTCGTGCTCGGGTAGGGCAGGATCGTCGCCAGGAAGCCGTAGGTGCGGGTGAACGCCTTGGCTTTACCCTTGAAGTCGACCTGGTCCTCCTCGTCGAGGTTCTCGATGTACTCCGCGGCGCAGACGTCGAGGATGGGGTCGAGCTGGTCGCGTTCGACGCCACCGAGGTACAGCTCGACGAACCGGTCGACGTGCTCGGGGGTGTAGACGGCGTAGCCGGCGAGGTCGGACTGCAGGTCGTGCAGCTTGTTCGGGTCGGTCTCCTCGCTGAGCACGGTGGTGCGGTAGTAGTCGGCGAAGGCGCGCTCGATCGCGTCAGCGTCGTTGGCGAAGTCGAGCACCGCGACGTCGTGTTTCTGCGGGTGGGCGCGGTTGAGTCGGGAGAGGGTCTGCACCGCCTTGACCCCGGACAGGGTCTTGTCCACGTACATGGTGTGCAGCAGGGGTTCGTCGTAGCCGGTCTGGCACTTGTCGGCGCAGACCAGGATCCGGTAGGGATCCTCCTGGATCCGGTCGGTGATGTCCTTGCTCGGGAAACCGTTGAGCGACGCCTCGGTCACCGGCTTTCCCCCATACTGCGGTTCACCGGAGAACGCCACGATCGCCCGGTACGGGCTCTTGCGTTCGCCCAGGTAGCGGCTGATCGCGTGGTAGTACTGGATCGCCCGCTGGATGCCGCTCGTCACGACCATCGCGCGGGCCTGCCCGCCGATCTTGTGCCGGGCGAGGACCTGCGAGTGGAAGTGGTCGACTATGATCTCGGCCTTCAATCGCACCGCGTGGTCGTTGCCCTCGACGTAGGCGCGCAGCTTCTTCGATGCCCGCTTGGTGTCGAACTCGGGGTCGTCCTCGACGGTCTTGACGAGCTTGTAGTAGCTGTCGATGGGGACGTAGTTCAGCAGGACGTCGAGGATGAAACCCTCCTGGGTCGCCTGCTTCATCGTGTAGCTGTGGAAGGCGCGGTGCTTGGTCTGCCCGCCGTCGTCGTAGGGGTCGCCGAAGATCTCCAGGGTTTTGTTCTTGGGGGTGGCGGTGAACGCGAAGTAGCTGGCGTTGGGCAGCATCTTCTTGGCTTCGACGATTCGGTTGATCGTGTCCTCGACGGTCTCGTCGCCTTCCGCTGCGCCCACGGCCGCGAGCGAGGTGGCCATCGCCGCGGCGGTCTTGCCGCCCTGGCTGGAATGGGCTTCGTCGATGATGATCGCGAACGTGCTCGTCCGGTGCCCGGCGCCGATGTCGTCGAGGATGTACCGAAACTTCTGCACCGTGGTGATGATGATCTTCTTGCCGGCCTCGATAGCCCGGCGCAGGTCACCGGAGCGTTCGGCGTGCACCACGGTGGAGCCCACCTGCATGAAGCTCTTGATGGTGTCCTTGATCTGCGCGTCGAGGATCACCCGGTCGGTGACGACGATGATCGAGTCGAACGCGACCTTGCCGTCGTGCTCGGTCCCGGTGAGCTGGTGGGCGAGCCAGGCGATCGAGTTCGACTTACCGCTGCCCGCCGAGTGCTGGATCAGGTAGCGGCGGCCCGTACCCCGCTCGGCAACGTCGCCGAGCAGCCGCCGAACCACGTCGAGCTGGTGGTAGCGCGGAAAGACCTGCGCCGAACTCCTCTTGCGGGTCTTCGGGTGCTTGATCGTGACGATCTGGGCGTAGTTCTCGATGATGTCGGCGAGGCCGGCCGGGGTGAGGATGCGCCGCCACAGGTAGTCGGTCTTGACGCCC
>JALYQB010000474.1 GCA_030856045.1 Actinomycetota bacterium | reverse complement strand
GGCGTCCCGACCATCGGCATCGAGCTCTCGCTGACCGTGATCGTCGGCGTCCTGCTGATCACGACGCTGACGAGCCTGTGGAAGGCCCGGCGTGACCGCGCTGCGGCGGAGAAGGTCAGCTGAGACGCGCGCGCGTCGGGCGGCGCCGACCGCGGAGCTGCTGGTCGCCGCCCGCCTGCTGATCCAGGACCTTCCGTGGCGCGAAGCGCGGGAAGGCGTTCGACGTGTTCGGGGCGACGGTAGGGCTTCCACCGCGGTCGGCCCGGTGCTCTGCGTCCTGCTGCCGCTGGTGCGGGCGGAGACCGGCGGGTTCGCCCGGCCCTGTTGGCTGTTCGGCCTGGTCGCCCTTCCTTCCGTTGGTGGTGGTGGTGGTGGTCGTCGGCGGGGCGGTGATCTCGCCGAACATCACGCTGACGTTGGAGGCCGTGCCGGTGGGCATGGCAGGCGCGGCGGGCGGGTGCCCGGCAGACTGGCCAGCGAATCGGCGCCGCGATCACCGCGCGAGTCACCGCCCACGTCGAATCCCCGGCGACCCGAAGTTCGTGAACATCAGGTTAACCGTCTATATGACGGTATCACCGGTGGGCGGTTGTGCTCTTACCTATGGCGTCGGTGCGACGCATCTCTGGAAGGAGTACTTAGTGGATGATCCTGTCTTGTACTGGAATGAGGTCGCCACGGAGGCCGACCGCACGACGCATACCACGCTCGCGCCGAGTGAGGCCGGAGTGCAAGGCCCGGTTGGCAGCTCGCGGGCGCTCGCGATCGTGCACCTGGCGATGCACGACGCCTACTTCAGCATCAACCCCAAGCCGCATGGCACCTACTTGGCGAACCTGCCGGCGGTTCCGTCGAATGCCGACGCCGACTCGGCGATCGCTGCTGCCGCGCACGCCACGCTGAGCGCGCTGTATCCGACGCAGCAGGCGTTCTTCGACGCCCGGCATGCTGCGGCATGCCTGCCCGGGGATCAGTCCGGCGCGGACGGGCACGACTTCGGCCTGGCGGTCGCGGCCGCCATCCTCGCCGCCCGCCAGAACGACCCCGGTCTGGGCGCCGACGGCTACGCCGCCTCGGTCGCCCGTGGGCGGCACCGGCAGGATCCGGACAACCCAGACCAGGGTTTCTACGCGCCGTTCTACGGTTCCCGGTCGCGTAACTTCGCGGTGACCACGCGCCACCACCTCGATGCGCCGCCACAACTCGGTAGCGCGGAGTACATCCGAGCCGTCCGGCAGGTCCGCAGCAAGGGCATCGCCCCGCAACTCATCGGGACGCTGCCTGCCGACCTCCTGCCCTCCCGCACCCCCACCGAGACCGTCATCGGGGTGTTCTGGGCCTACGACAATGCCAAGGGTCTCGGCACGCCGCCGCGACACTACAATCAGATCGTTCGCCGCATCGCGGCCGCGCAGGCCAACGACATCGCCACCAACGCCCGGCTGTTCGCGTTGGTCAATGCGGCGATGGCTGACGCGGGCATCCTGGCCTGGGACGACAAGTACTTCTACGACGTGTGGCGCCCGGTGCTGGGGATTCGGGAGCACGACCCCTCCACGGGTCCGACCGGAGTGGGCGGCAACGTCCTGGACGACGACGCCGACCCCGGCTGGCTCCCGCTCGGTGCGCCGAAGACGAACAACGTGGGCCAGAAGAACTTCACGCCGAGCTTCCCGGCCTACCCGTCGGGCCATGCGACGTTGGGCGCGGCGGTCTTCCAGTCTGTCAGGCGTTTCTACGACAACGGCGAGTACAGCTCAGACGACCTCGTGGCGGACCTCGAGTTCGTCTCCGACGAGCACAACGGGATCAGCGTCGACAACACCGGAACAGTCCGGCCGCGTCACGCACGAAACTTCCCCGGCGGCCTGTGGCAGATGATCGAGGAGAACAGCCGCAGCCGGGTCTTCCTCGGTGTGCACTGGATATTCGACGGTTTCGCGGTCACCGAGAACGACGAGATCGACCTCACGCAGAACGTCGGCGGTGTCCGGCTCGGTCTCGACATAGCCAACGACATCGCCACCAACGGGCTCACGGCGACCGCCGCCGCAGGCCCCCGGCTGCCCTGAACCATCCGATTGGCGGCCGCCGGCCGGGATGGTCAACCCGACCGGCGGCCGTTGCGGTCCTGGCCCCGTGAAACAGAGGCCGCGGTGGCTGACTGGCGCGGTTGGGTTTCAGCCAGCGGTTACGTATTGCAAACTCACACTGAGGAATAGTCATGATCCGCAGACGTCCGGAATCGACGAAAGTTGTGCACGACCAGGGTGCCATCGAGAAGACCGCCCCACTGAGGTTTCAGCGATTCGAAGCCTGGCTCACCTGTCACAGCATAACCATATTGCGCATCAGCCTGGGGGCGATAGTCCTGGGGTTCGGCGTTCTGAAATATTTCCCAGGTGTCAGCCCGGCCGAGAACATCGTGGTGACGACCACACATTTGCTGACCTTCGGCCTTGTGCCTGATATGGTAGCAATGGTGGGGGTCGCCACGCTGGAGTGCTTCATCGGTCTATCCCTGATCATTGGGCGAGGATTGCGTGCGACGATCTACCTCCTGGTACTCTGGGTTATGGGCATCCTCGCCCCAGTTGTGCTGCTTTCCGAGCGGTTGTTCAGCGGG
>JALYQB010000755.1 GCA_030856045.1 Actinomycetota bacterium | reverse complement strand
GTGTCGGCGTCGGGCACGCGCACCGCGCCGTCCGCTGCCGTGACGGTGATGACGACGGGGTAGATCCGGCGCACCGTGTCGGGCCCGCCGGTGGCGGTGTCGTCGTCGGCGGCGTCGTAGAGCGCCTCCACGGCCGTGCGGACGGCGATGTCGGGGCCGCCCGCGGGGTCGTGGAGCTTCTTCAGCGACGAGCGCGCGAACAGCGAACCGGAGCCGACTGCGTGGTAGCCCAACGATTCCTCGTAGCGCCCGCCCGCAACGTCGAAGGACACTATCCGCCCACCCGCGTCCGGATCGGGGGCTTCGACGTCGAATCCGACGAAGAGCGGCAGCGCCACCAGGCCCTGCATCGCGGCGCCGAGGTTGCCGCGCACCATCCCGGCGAGCTTGTTGGCCTTGCCGTCGAGGGTGAGGGGGACGCCCTCGATCTTCTCGTAGTGCTGCAGCTCCACCGCGAACAGCCGCACCATCTCCACGGCGATGCCCGCGGACCCGGCGATGCCGACGGCGGAGTAGTCGTCGACGACGAAGACCTTCTCCATGTCGCGCTGCGCGATGAGGTTGCCCATCGTCGCCCGGCGGTCACCCGCGATGAGGACGCCACCGCGGAACGTGAGTGCGACGATCGTGGTGCCATGCGGCGTGTCCACCATCGGCCCGGTCGGTGCCGGCACACCCGCCCGGCCGCGGCCGGGCAGCAGCTCGGGCGCGGTGGCGGTGAGGAAGTCGGCGAAGGACGACGTGCCCACGGCGAAGTAGGACGACGGCAGGGCCGCACCCGGGTAGCGCCCGGTGGAGAACTGGTCCATCGACTGCGGAGTCTCCTAATCGGTCAGCGGGGAGCGGTCACTCCCCGCCCTTCTGGACGTAGGCCCTCACGAAGTCCTCGGCGTTCTCCTCGAGCACATCGTCGATCTCGTCGAGGATGGCGTCGACATCCTCGCCGAGCTTCTCGCGGCGCTCCTGACCCGCGGGAGCACCGTCACCGCTCTCGTCGTCGCCGTCGCCGCCACCTTGGCGCTGAACCTTCTCCTGGGCCATGTCGCCTCCCATGCCGGACGTCTTCCCGATCAGAACACTACCCAGTAGAGCCGACAACGGCGGTGCGCCGGTCGGGTCTACCCGCGCGTCAGTGCGGCCACCAGCTCACGCGCCGTGGCCGAGCGGTCGAGCAGCGCGCCGACGTGGTTGCGGGTGCCCCGCAACGGCTCGAGCGTCGGGATCCGCACGAGCGACTCCCGTCCCAGGTCGAAGATGACCGAGTCCCACGACGCCGCCGCGACCTCGGCCGGGTAGCGCTCCAGGCAGCGGCCGCGGAAGTACGCGCGAGTGTCCTCGGGCGGTGTGGTCACCGCTGCACGGACCTCTTCCTCGGTCACGAGCCGCTTCATCGAGCCCCGCGCCACGAGGTGGTTGTAGAGGCCCTTGTCGAGGCGGACGTCGGAGTACTGCAGGTCCACCAGGTGCAGCCGCGACGATGCCCAGCCGAGCCCGTCACGGGCGCGATAGCCCTCCAGCAGCTGCAGCTTGGCAGGCCAGTCGAGGCGGTCGGCGCACTCCATCGGGTTGCGACCCAGCGCGTCGAGCACCTCGCCCCAGGTGTGCAGGACATGGTCGTCGACCTCGGCGGTGTCGTTCTTCGAGCCCTCCCGCGACAGGAACGCCGCGACCCGCTCGTGGTAGGTCCGCTGCAGATCCAGCCCCGTGACACGCCCCCCGCCTGCGAGTTCGACCGTGGCCCGCAGGGACGGGTCGTGGCTGATCGTGTGCACCGCGCGCACCGGCTCGGCCAGGCGCAGGTCGTCGAAGCGCTCGCCTGCCTCGATGAGGTCGAGCACCAGTGCCGTCGTCCCGACCTTGAGGTAGGTGGAGTACTCGGCGAGGTTGGCGTCACCGATGATCACATGCAGCCTGCGGTACTTGTCCGCGTCGGCGTGCGGTTCGTCGCGGGTGTTGATGATGCCGCGCTTGAGAGTCGTCTCCAGGCCGACCTCGACCTCGATGTAATCCGCGCGTTGCGAGAGCTGGAAACCCGAGGTCTCCCCGGCGGGGCCGATCCCGACGCGACCGGACCCGCACACCACCTGCCGTGAGGCGAAGAAGGGGATGAGGCCCGAGACCACCGACGTGAACGGGGTGGAGCGGGCCATGAGGTAGTTCTCGTGGGTGCCGTACGACGCGCCCTTGCCGTCGACGTTGTTCTTGTACAGCTGAAACGGGGGCTGCTCCGGGACGGTGCGCGCGCGCATCGCCGCTTCCTCCATCACCCGCTCGCCCGCCTTGTCCCAGATCACGGCGTCGCGGGCGTTGGTCACCTCGGGGGCGGCGAACTCCGGGTGCGCGTGGTCGACGTAGAGCCGGGCGCCGTTGGTGAGGATGACGTTCGCGGCGCCCAGGTCGTCGAGCTCGGGCTCCTGGTGCATCCCGGTGCCGAGGTCGAAGCCGCGGACATCCCGCAGTGGGGATTCGACCTCGTAGTCCCACCGGGCTCGCTTCGCCCGCGGCAGGTCCGCCGCCGCGGCGTAGGCCAGCACGACCTGGGTCGAGGTGAGCACGGGGTTGGCCATGGCGTCGCCCGGGACGGAGATGCCGTATTCCACCTCGGTACCCATGATCCGTCGCATGACCACGAGCCTACGGTGGTGCGGGCAGTCCGGAAGCCACTGCGTGGGGACGACGGTCCGTGTGACAGACATCACCGCCTGCGTTGAAATAGTTGAATAGTAAACTTGTTATCCGGGATGCAGCTCGAGAGCCGAGCGCGACAGCCCGGGAGGCCACGATGACCACTTCCGTCCAGACTCTCGGCCCCGGCTACGTCGCCGGGACGTGGGAGATCGACCCCATCCACTCCGACGTGTCCTTCGCCGTCCGCCACATGATGGTGAGCAAGGTCCGCGGCCGCTTCCGCGGTGTCTCAGGCCGGATCGTCACCGGCGCGGACGTCCTCCAGTCCGCGGTGACCGCCGAGATCGACGTCACCACGTTCGACACCGGCAACGCACAGCGCGACGAGCACATCCGGTCGCGCGACTTCCTGCACGCCGAGGAGTTCCCCACCATGAGCTTCCGGTCCACCGGCGTGCGCCGCGACGGTGACGACCTGCACGTCGACGGCGAGCTGACGTTGCACGGCGTGACGCGGCCGGTGGTACTCGCGCTCGAGGTGACGGGGTTCGGCCCCGACGCCTACGGCGGCACCCGAGTAGGGTTCTCCGCCACTACGAAGATCAATCGCCGCGACTTCGGCATCGACATCACGCTGCCGATCGAGGGCGGTACCGGCGTGGTCGTCGGCGACACGGTGCAGATCACGCTGGACATCCAGGCGGTACTCCAGAACTGACCCCTCCGTG
>JALYQB010000735.1 GCA_030856045.1 Actinomycetota bacterium | reverse complement strand
GACCTGCACATCTTCGGCTGCACGGCTCCCGGTCATCGCCCATCTCCTCTGTTGGTCCCCTACGCCCCACTGCCGGCTCGTGAGCGGTCGCCCGCCCAGACGAGCCGCGTCGCCCTAACCAGTGTGGCATCGGTTAGGCGACGCGGCTCGTTACTTCCTTCACCGGTGCAGGGCTGCACGGTGTCCGGGGAGCTACACGCTGGTAGCGGCGCCCTGCCGCGCCATCCGGGCCAGCTCCCGGGCGTCGTCACTGGGCCGGAGTTACTCACGTCACACCAACCCGGTCTACGCTGGTGCCCCCGTCCGAGAGAGCGGTGAGCGCCTTGAGCTACGGACATGCCGACAAGCTCGCCAGGCTGACAAGCACCCCGGCGGCACGTGAGACGGAGAAGCCTGCACCCGCCGTTGATCCCGCGTTGTACGAGCGTGAGGACATGCGCCGGATCTTGGCTGAGCGCGACATCGGTGCCCTCTACCGGGCACTCAAGGATGCCGGGGTCACGCAGCGGACGATTGCGGAGCTGACCGGTCAGTCGCAGTCCGAGGTCTCGGAGATCCTGTCCGGCCGCCAGGTCAAGCAGGTCGACGTGCTCGAACGGATCTGCGACGGTATGGGCATCGAGCGGAGATGGATGCGCCTCGCGTCCGCTGACGCCGCGGACAGCGCTTACGCTCGGGAGGACGAGGCAGCGTGGAAGGCGGTGACCGACGAGATGCGCCGCCGCGCACTCCTGGCCGCTGCGGGGGCAGCGGCGCTGTCGGGTCACCCCCTGTTGGGGGAGCTGGTCACCCTTCCCGCCCCTGCCGAGGCACCATTGCCGTCGCGGCTCGGACTGGCGGACGTGGTCGAGATCGAGCGCCTGACCAGGCACCTGCGTGACCTGGCGCGTGAGCGCGGGGGGCAGGGTGACCTGGTCCGTGCGATCACCGACCAGTCGATGCGGCTGTGTGCGGTGCCCGCACCTGAGCCGGTCGCGGCGAGACTCGGATCGGCCCTGGCCGAGCTGAACGAGCTAGCCGGGTGGTGCTGCGCTGACTCCGGGCACGACGGGAGCGCCTGGTATTACTTCCAGCAGGCGGTGGAGCTGGCGGCCAAGGTCCGCGACGCCTTCCAGGTGTCGAGCACGCTGCGCTACGCCGGGGCTATCGAGCGGGAACTCGGCTACCCCAACGACGGAATCAAGCTCTTCCAGCTCGGACAGTACAAGCTCCTGGACGCTCCCAGTGACGACCCTCGGATCGAGGTTGTAGCCGCGTGGCTGGCGGGCGAGACGGCGCTGGCGCTGGCCGACATGGACCACGAACAGGCGCCCTCCGCGCTGGACAGAGCACGCGACGGGTGGGAGGCGCCTGACAGCTTCGAGCAGTCCGGCATGGACGAGCTGACCGCTCGGGTCCACCTGGGCCTGGGCCACCTCGATGTCGCGGAGTCCTACGCGGCGGGCGCGGTGCGCGCCTGGGGCAGCGGCGAGCGGCGCAACGGCGTGCTCGCCGACATCACCCTCGCCACCATCCATGTCATAGCTGGGGAGCCCGACGGGTTACGGCTGGCGAAGGGAGCCATCGACGGGGCGGCCATGCTCCGGTCGGTCCGTGCCCGCGAGCGATGGCTCGAACCGCTGGCCGCTGCGCTGGAGGCCCGGCCCGGCAGCGACGCCCGGGAGTTGGCCCGGATGGCCCGGCAGGTCGCGACCACGCGAGCATGAGGCCCGATGCGGCCACGCAGGGTTGTGATCTTCCGGCGGTACGGGTGTCCCTGGCCCCCCCGCTTCGGCCGCTCGGAGACCGCGTCGCGTCTCCTGCAACGTCTAGTCGGGGGTCTCGCCATCCTCGGCCCCTCGTGACCTCGGCGTGTCCGCTTGACGTGTAGCTCGCAGTGTGAAACGTTTCATGCATGGAGCTACATCCCGAGGAGCACGTCGAGGGCTTCTTGGATACCCACCGGCGCGCACTCGCCGTCTACCACGACTACCTCGATCGTGCCGTGCCGAAGGCATTTGCCAAGTGGGAGCCCGAGTACCCCGACGCTAACTACCTCCCTGGCGAGACGCTGTGCATCTCGGTCCGGACCCTGTTCTGGACGCTTGCCAAGGACGACTCGAACCGCTCGACGTCTCTCGCCCTCGTCAAGAGGCGCCCAGCGTCTCGGCAGCTGGTCGACAGTGACGGCAACACCATCAGGATTCGCCGGCACCCCTGGCAACACCAGTATTGGCGGCGTGTCCCCGTCACTCCATTGTCGCGAGAAACGTTATGGGGAGTCGACCCCACCCCCGTGTCCTACGAGCTGGCGATCCTTTGGACACCCTCTCGGGAGATGAAAGCTTTGGGTTCGGCGGTTCTTGCGGCCGTCTGCGGACTGGACACCTCGTCCGTGGCGATTTACCACCGTGTCAATCTACCAGTGCTCTCGTCCTCCGAACGTACGGATTCGACCCGTCCGGGGAGCGGTGGTAGCCAGGAGGTGATCGACGACTTCGAAGACTTCGATAACGACGATTTGTCCGGAGAGGACCCCGCGTAGACAGTATGGATTCTCCCAGTGATAGGATTTGGAGGTGGACGATATGAGCCTTCACGTCACGGGAGACCGGATCCGCCATGCGCGTCTACTTCGGAGACTAACCAGCAGAGTTGTCTCTGACGCGATGGGATGGGCGCCTGCCACTCAAACGCGACTAGAGCAAGCACAAGAGAAGGAACTGGACAAGAACACGGCGCTTCGACTAGCAGAGACATTGCGCGTGTCAGTTAACTTTCTTTGTGCACCAACACCGTCGCCTCTAGGCGCAAATGGATTACTTTTCAGGGCACCCAAGAGTGTGACTCAGCAGGAGAGAGATTCGCTAGCTGAGTATATGCGAATGTGTGGCGACTTCGCTGAATGGCTGGACTCAAGGCATCATTTACCGCCAGTAACGATTCCTCGGCTGCACAGCGGCGACGATGTCACTGATGCCGCACGCGCTGTTCGGGGGGTGTTCGGCATCGGCGCGGACCAGCCGATTGGGCACCTCATGCATAACGCAGAACGCTGTGGCGTGATCGTGGTGGTGCGAACTTTGCAGAGTACAGATCCCGACCTGTGGAATAGAGCTGGAGATACTTCAATCGAGCGGCCAGATAGAGGCGAGCGACACTTTGGCTGCTCAGCTTGGACAGGCACCTATGCAGAACGGCCTATTATGCTCGTTAAATCTATTGAATCCTGGGAGCGTACTCGATGGACTGTTGCACACGAGCTTGGCCACATTGTGCTCCATCATCAGGAACTGGATCCTGACGCGGAGCTCACAGCCAGTGCGTTTGCTAGCGAGCTCTTAGCGCCGGCTGGAACTCTAGTTGCCCAGCTTCCCGAACATGTTACCCTACGAGAACTTGTGCCGTTAAAGATGCAATGGGGCATCTCCCTGGGAGCGCTAATCCGCCACCTTAGGCATCGTCAGTTAATATCGCATGAGCGAGCTGATACACTCAGTCGTCAACTATACACGCGAGTCAACCCAGGTACCGGCAGAACCTGGGGCATGGACGAGCCTGGGTGGGACGAGCGGGTAGTCGAGAGGCCGCGACTCCTGAGTCGCTGGGCTGAACGTTGCGCGGGAACAGCTGACCCCGAAGCGATTCATCAACTGACAGGGATGTGGCCGTCAGACCTTCTTCGGACTCTCTTGACCGCGCAGCGACGTGCTAATGGAGCTATAACTAGCGTACCTCGACAACTTAGAGGATCAGATTCGAGCACTGTCGTGTCCTTATCCGCGCGCCGTGATCTAAACCTCAGCAGTAAGTCTCAAGAACTCGGGCAGATGAACGTCGATGACGAGATGATGTAGCGGGAACTGCGGCGCCGCTGCGCAAGGCCAGTCCATCCCCTGGATCTCGCAGGCCTCGCGAGCTAAGAGGTGGCGCCGTGGTCAGGTTGGTATCGACGGTGCGTGGTCGGTGACGTGACCGGCGACACTCTTGTCGCCAGCGCCACAGCCAGTTTGACCTGCGGGTTTTGTCAGACCCCGTCGATACGGTGAGGGAGACAAAAGCACATAGGTGACCCCCGCGACGCTCCAACGTCCGGGGGTCTGGACCAAGAGGGTGTGACCTCGATGGCCGTTCGGAACGTACCACCGCTGCATGGTGCCGCGCAGATCGCCGCGCTGCTTGACAGCCCGGAGATCACGAGTCTGATCAGCGATCTTCAGGAGACCCGCTGGACCGGGCGACCAGGCTACTCGATCCGGGCGATGGTGGGGCTCGCGCTCGTCAAGAGCGTGTACACCCTCCCGACGTGGTCCCGCACCGTGCGGCTGGTCGCCGAGCACGCCGCCCTCCAGGACGCGCTCGGGGTCGCTCCCAGCGTCCACGCGGCGTACAGGTTCACGGTCAAGCTGCGCGAGCACAGCGCGGCGCTCGCGGACTGTCTCGACCGTGTTCTCGCCGGGCTCCACGAGGCCATCCCGGACCTCGGCACGAACCTGGCCCTCGACGGCTCAGACCTACCCGCCTACGCCAACGGAATGCGGGACCTGCCCAACGGCAAGCCCCGTGAGCACTACGCTGACCCGGACGCGTCGTGGGGTCACCGGTCGGCGATCTCGACCCGCAAGGGTGGCGGGTTCTACGGCTACAAGGTGCACGCCGCCGTCGACACCAAGACGGACCTGCCGATCGCCTGGCGGGTCGAGACGGCCCGCGACTCCGAACACGAGTACATGTCGTCCCTGCTTGACACCGTGATCCGGCGTGGCTTCACCCCCCGCACCTGCGCGATGGACAAGGGCTACGACGGGTCCGCCATGTACGCGGCCTGTGAGTCCCGCGATATCCGTCCCGTCATTCCGTTGAAACTGACCGTGAACGTCGCCAACGGGAAGCATGAGCCGCCGTCGTGTCAGCACGGCGTGTGGACGTTCGCCGGGTCCGACACCAAGCGGGGCGCCTCGAAGTGGCGTTGCCCCACCGGTGGATGCGCCCCCCGGTCGGTGTGGGTCAAGGCCGACCGGCTGCACACCCTCATCCCGCGCACCACCGACCGGTGGAAGGCGATCTACCGCACCCGGGTCGCGGTCGAACGCGAGTTCGGTGTGCTCAAACACGAGTGGGGCATGCTGCCGCTGCGGGTCCGTCGCCTGCCCCGGGTCCGACTGCACGTTGACCTGACCATCCTCACCCGCCTGGCCAGCGCGCTGACCAAGGCCAGGGCCGTCCCCCTAGCGGCGTAGCCACCGCCCCCTGCCGAGCCCGCCAACGGCGGGCCATTCGGCATGCCCGCACCACGAAACCGAGCCCTCAACCCACCCCCAGCCCCGCCGAACGGGTCCCACGCGGCCGGTTTCAGACATAACCGCAGGTAAACCCAGGTGGCGGGGTGACTGATGGTTCAACTTGGCGAGTTTCGCTTGCGGTTTCGCCGGACCCTCCTAGAGTCGAACCCATGTTCGACACGGTGGTGCGCGACGAGGCGCTGATGCAGGGGGCACCCGTGGGGCCCGGCTGGTTCGACGATGTCCCTCGCGGTCATGAGGATCCGCCGCGCGGTTCGGCGACGGCCCGGCCGAGCACGTCCTCGACGACCGCGGTATCCGGCGGCTGCCGGCTCAGTGTCGGGCGAACGTGTCAAGGGCGCTGAGTATGCGTTCGCGCATGGTGTCGCTGCCGGTGTGCCCGGAGTCGTCGATGATGACCAGTTCCGCACCGGGCCAGGCGTGGGCGAGTTCCCACGCGGTGTGCAGCGGCCCACTCAGGTCGAGACGGCCGTGGATCAGGACCCCCGGGATGCCGGCCAGGCGTCCGGCGTCGCGCAGCAGGGCGCCTTCCTCCAGCCACGCGCCGTGGGCGAAGTAGTGCGCGCAGATACGGACCAGCGCCAGCTGGGCGGCCGGTGGGCGGTCGCTGTAGACGTTCGGCTTCCCGTTCGGCTCCAGCGAGATGACCGCGTCCTCCCACGCACACCAGGCGTTGGCGGCCCGGGCCCGCACGTGCGGGTCGGGGCCTTCCATCAGGCGCGCGTAGGCGGCGACGAGATCGTCATCGCGGTCGGCCTCGGGAACACCGGCCCGGAACCGCTCCCATTCCTCGGGGAAGAAGCGCGCGACACCCCGGTAGAGCCAGTCGATCTCCGAGCGTCGGGTGGTGGTGACGTCGGGAATGACGATCTCCGACACCCGGTGCGGGTGGCGCTCGGCGTAGGCGAGGATCAACGTGGACCCCCACGAGCCACCGAAGAGCAACCAGCGGTCGATGCCGAGGTGCTCGCGCAGCCGCTCCATGTCGGCCAGCAGGTGCTCGGTGGTGTTGGCGCTCATGTCCGCGGCGGGGTCACTCGCGTGCGGGGTACTGCGTCCGCACCCGCGCTGATCGAACAGCACGACTCGGTATCGGTCCGGATCGAAGCCCCGGCGCATCCTCGTCGAGCACCCCGATCCCGGCCCGCCGTGCACGACGAGGGCCGGCTTGCCGTCCGGGTCACCGCAGGTCTCCCAGTACACGAGGTTCTCATCGCCGACGTCGAGCATCCCCTGGTCGTACAGCTCGATCGGCGGGTAGGGCTCGGCCATGTCCTTCCCTTTCGACAGCGGGTACGGCGGCGGCCGCAACGTAGTGTTCATCCCCTCGCATTCTCCAGCCCGGCGCGGAGTTCGGCGACGGCCCCGACGAGCACGTCCTCGATGATTGCGGTGTGCGGCGGCGGGTCATCGCGCAGGCCGTCGAGGTCGCCGATGAACGTGACGACGTCCGTCCACGGGTCGTAACGCTCGCCGGTCCGCCGCTCCCAGGCCGCCGTGAGCCGGTCCACGAGCCCACGTCCGTAGCGCAGCGCTGAGCAGGTTCTACCGGCAATGGTTCATGTCGAGCGAGGCGGGGCCGACGTTCGCGGCGGAGCAGGGTGGCGGTGATCGTGACGAGCCGCGTCAACGTCGAGCGAATCCTGATAGCACCGTCCTCTGGCTCGGCCTCCCGCTCGTCGGGCTCGGATGACCTTCCCGGCAGATCCGGCGAGTGTTATACTCGAACACATGTTCGATGCCGCGGTGGAGGAGCCGGGTGTCCTGGTCGGGGAGGACTGGGACGCCTGGTGCGCGGCGGTGTGGGGTGGGCCGGTCCCGGATCCGGAGGATGTCGGGCAGGTGCGCTGTTCGCAGCGGGTGCCCTCGGGGGTCGCGGCCCTGGAGCTGGACCAGGCCAGCACCGACCCGGCTGGGTTGTCGGACGCGGAGCTGATCGAGGCCGTGGTGGGGTTCGACCGCATCGAGTCGTGGGCCGCGGCCCGGCAGGCCCGGCTGCTGGCGGAGTTCGCGCGCCGTCGCCCACCGGACTCGTGGCAGGCGCGCCGATCGGAGCGCCCGTCGCGGTGCAGCGAGTTCGCCCCCGACGAGGTGGGGCTGGCGCTGCGGCTCTCCCGCCCGGCGGCGGCGAACCGGCTGGCGGTGGCGACCATCGTGGTCGAGGAACTGTCCGCCACCCTGGCCGGCTGGGAGGCCGGGCGTCTGGACGGGTCGAAGGTCCGCGCGATCTGCGACACCGCCGACCAGCTGCCCCCCGAGACGTGGCCCCGGCTGGAGGCCCGGGTACTGGGACGCGCCCCGGAGCAGACCCTGGCGCTGCTGCGCCGGTCGCTGGCCCGCGCGGTCCTTGCCCTGGACCCCCAGGGCGCGCAGCGCCGTCATCAAGACCAGCACCGCGACCGCCGCGTCGTGATGACCCCCGAACCCGACGGCATGGCGTCCCTGTGGGCGCTGCTGACCGCCCCCGACGCCACCGCGATCACCACCCACCT
>JALYQB010000722.1 GCA_030856045.1 Actinomycetota bacterium | reverse complement strand
GCCCGCGCCCGAGCGGGTGGATGCCGCGGCGGTGGCGGTGGCCCGTGAGTTGCTCAGGTCGCGTCACGACGAGGACTGATCGTCCCGTCAGTTCCGCCGCGTGGCGACATCCGGGAGACCGTGGCGGACCGTGACCGAGGACCGGCGAGGGCTGTAGGTCAGAGTTCGAGGGCCGCCAGCAGGCTGGCGTCCACCTGCTCGAGCACGTCGTCGGGCACCGTGGCGAGCTGTTCGACGAGCCGGCGCCGCATGACCCGCTCCAGAGTCAGCGCCGAGGCCCATCCCCAGGGCGCGACGTGGACGGCCAACAGCTGCCCGGGGTCGGAGTCCAGGACGTGCACGCCGAACACGATGGGCAGCGACTCGGCGTCGTTGATGCCGTTGGCGGACACGATCAGTCTCACCGTGGACTGGCCCTGCCGGTTCATGACCGGCTCGTAGCGCCAGACCTCGCCTCGTCTCACGCGCCGTCAGAGCCGCGCGCGGCCTCGGCTTCCGCGACGGCGTCGGCGAGGTAGTTCGGGTGCTCGGCGAACCAGCGGGCGTGGTGCTCGGCGGCCTCCCGCAATGCGTCTTGTCGGACCAGCCGCTCCAGGTACGCAGAGGCTCCACCCCGGGTGCGCGCACCACACTGGCGCACCCGCGCCGCTGTGCTGCCCGCCAGGCTTACTGTCATACGTTCCTTCTGCATACAGGACAGCGTACGACTGCGCGCTCGAGATCAGAAGCCGGCCGTCCACAAGGGGCTGGCACGGTGGCGCCCGTGAGACGGTGCCGCCGCCGGAAGATCTCGACGAGCAGCAGTCCGGCACCGAGGCCGAGCAGTGCCGCGATCCACTGCGTCCGCAACCGCCGCACGACACCCACGGAGCCCGAGCTGACCATGACGCTGGACCAGACCCGGCACGTGCTCGCTGCACGGGAACGCCCGCTGCGCCTGATCGCCACCGGGGGTGGCACCGGGATCACCACGATCAACGCGACACGGGAGCTGCTGCGGCGCTCGGCGAGCCCGTTGCGGATGATCTCGGGAAAGAAGGTCCGGGACCTCGGGCGGGTGGCCCGAGGGCTCGTGGAGGCCCGCCGGGTGGTACGTGCGTTCGGACCGGACGTGGTGCTGTCGACTGACGTCGCACCGGGCGCGGCCGCAGGACAGGAGCGTCCCCGGCTCGTCGCACCGGCGGAGCCGCAGGCCTGGCGTGGCCCTGATGGTGTCGTGCGATGGCAGGCGCGGTCAGCCGGCCCCGATGAAGTCGGCCAGCTCGCGTAGCTCCCGGCGGCCCCGCCGGTCGCGGCGCAGCATCTGCCGCACCATGTCATGCACGCGGCGGGTGAACATCAGCTGCTCCGGCGCGGCTTCCTGGGCGGCGGCCAGTGCGGCGAGCGCCTCGTCGTCGTGGCGGCGCAGGTAGTGCGACCAGCCCACGGTGATCAGATGCGAAGCGCGGCGCTCGGCCAGCTCCGGCGGCAGCGCCGTCGCGTCGACGCGCTCGGCTCGGGTCAGCGCGTCGGACGGGTCGCCCAACTCGGCGGCCAGCCACACCCGGTGGATCGCGACGTTGGTGGGACCGAACGCCAGCCAGTAGTCGTTGCGGTCCCCGATCCGCTGGGCCGCCCGGTCGCACTCACCCAGGTAGTCACGCACCGCGGCGTGGTCGTGGAGGCCGGCCGCACCGACCGCGCCTTTGAGCATCAGCGCCCCGTACACCGACGCGTGCTGCGGGGACTCGCCCAGCCGTCCCCGGAGCGTGTCGGCCGCCGCCACCGGCACATCGGTGGCCTCCTGCAGCTGCCCGTCGTGGCGCAGCACCACCGCCAGGCGCCACGCCGCCACGGCCACCAGCAGGTCGTTCCCGCTGCGCTCCGCCGCGGCCAGCGCACGCTCGGCGGCGATCGACGACAACCCCGGCTCGCCGATGCGATCGAGCATCCCGGAGGTGACGTGATGGACCTGGCAGAGCAGCCCGAACCCGCGAGCGGTGTCCTCACCGGTGGTGGCGTGCGCAGCGTGCCAGCCGTCGGCGATCAGGTCCGGCAGCAGCGGGCCCAGCACCGACCACCGCTCGGTCTGCGAGTGGCAGAATGCCTCGTCGATGCGGCGGCGCAACCCGTTCTGGTCGACCGGCGCCCGGTCGGGCACACCGAGGAGCCGGGCCGTCCCGTTGTAGCGGAACATCGCGGACTTGATCGCCGGCACGGCATCCGGGGCG
>JALYQB010000719.1 GCA_030856045.1 Actinomycetota bacterium | reverse complement strand
CGGCCAACGGGCGCAAACTGCTCGCGAACCTGGAGACGGTGAAGGACCGGCCGCTGTGGCGGGTGCTGGTCGCGCTGTCGATCCGGCACGTCGGGCCGACCGCCGCGCAGGCGCTGGCGCGGGAGGTCCGGTCGATGGACGCCATCTCCGGCGGCGACGAGGAGCGCCTCGCCGCGGTCGACGGGGTGGGGCCGACCATCGCTGCCGCGGTCCGGGAGTGGTTCGGTGTCGACTGGCACCGCGAAGTCGTCGCGAAATGGCGCGCTGCGGGCGTCCGGATGGCGGAGCCCGTCGACGAGTCGCGGCCCCGCACCCTGGAGGGGCTGTCGATCGTCGTCACCGGGTCGCTCGAGGACTTCTCCCGCGACGAGGCCGCCGAGGCGATCCTCGACCGCGGTGGCCGCGCCGCCGGGTCGGTGTCGAAGAAGACGGCGTTCGTGGTCGTCGGGGACTCCCCGGGGTCGAAGTACGACAAGGCGGTGACGCTCGGGGTGCCGGTGCTCGACGAGGAGGGCTTCCGGGTGCTGCTCGCCGATGGTCCCGACGCGGCCAGGGCGGTGGCGCAGATCGGTCCGGCGGCAACATGACCGTCGAGGTTCGGCAGGCCCGCACGGAGGAGCTGGCCGCGGTGGGGGACCTGACGGTGCAGGCCTACGTTGCGGACGGCGGGCTGTCCCCCGGCGACCCCTATGCCGAGCACCTCAGGGACGCGGCGAGCCGGGCCCGCGAGGCGGAACTGCTCGTCGCGGTCGGCCCGGGCCTGCTCGGCACCGTCACGGTGTGCGAACCGGGCACGTCGTGGGCGGAGGTGTCGCGGCCGGGGGAGCTGGAGTTCCGGATGCTGGCGGTCACGCCCGCCGCCCGCGGTCGCGGGATCGGTGAGCTGCTGACCCGTGCGGTGCTCACCAGCGCGGCCGACCGTGGTGCCCGCCGGGTGGTGCTGTGCAGCTCCGACCACATGCACACCGCCCACCGGCTCTACCGCCGGCTCGGCTTCGGACGGATCCCGGAGCGCGACTGGCACCCGTCGCCGAGCGTGTCACTCCTGGCCTTCGCGCTCGACCTGCCGGGCTGACCAGCGCCACATGGAGCCATGTTGCTGTTTCGGTGGCGGCGCGGCGGGAGCGCTAGTCGCTGAGTACTACTGAGATGATCCCTGCCAGGTGCTCGAGGCGCGCTACCTCGGCGGCGCGGAACATCGGGCCTCCCGGACGGCCGACGAGCAGTGCCCGGTGCGCCCCGCCTAGCGGTGTCGCGGCCAGCTCCGTGCCCAGCTCCCGCCACGGCTCGGGCACCCAGCTCTCCTCGCCGTCGAGGATCGTGGCCCGCCGCAGCGGCCACCACGGCAACCGCACCGCCCGCGTCTCCGGAGCAGCCGCGGAGGAGGCCAGCCGGTGCGGCTCGTCACCGGTCCGCGTCATGACGACCGCCCACCCCGCGCGGATGATCTTGGGTACGCCCTCGGTGAAGATCTCCAGCCCCTGGCGGGGGTTGGCCGCCACGTCCTCGACCAGTTCCAGCTCGCGGTGGGTGTCCAGCACCCCCGCATAGGGGCGCACGGCGTCCACCTCGACCCCGTCGACGGACTCCGCCGCCGTGATCAGCACGTCGGGCAGGCGCCCGGACGGCAGCTCCACCACCAGGTCGTCGATCGCGATGCCCGAGCCCCGCTCGACGATGTCGACGCTCAGGATGTCGGCACCCGCGGCGCCGAGGGCGGTGGCCAGGGCGCCGAGCGCGCCGGGGCGGTCCGGGAGTTGTACCCGGAGCAGGAAGGACATCCGCCGCCACGCCTCTCGATCGCGCACAGGACCGTGCCGCCCGCGCCTCGACGGGCGCCGATTGTCGCAGAACGTGTCGGACCGCCCACCCCCGGAGCGGTGGAACCGGCTTCGGGCCCACCTGCGCCGACGCTTAGACTCGGCTGCGCCACGTCTCCGATCCGCGCCGCAGGGAGCCTGAGTGCCCACCATCTCCCGGACCGAGGTCGCGCACCTCGCCCGGCTCGCGCGGCTCGCCGTCACCGACGAGGAGCTCGACGTGTTCGCGGGCCAGCTCGACGTGATCCTGACCTCGGTTGCGAGGGTCGGTGAGGTGGCCGCGGACGACATCCCGCCGACGTCGCACGCCGTGCCGCTCACGAACGTCTTCCGCGAGGACGTCGTGCGCCCCGGGCTCTCCCAGCAGCAGGCGCTGTCCGGTGCCCCGCGGGCCGAGGACGGACGGTTCCGAGTGCCGCGGATCCTCGAGGCGGAGGATCGCTTGGCGGGTCCGACCATGGAGGCGGAGCAGTGACCGACCTGACCCGGCGGACCGCGGCCGAGCTCGCCGCGGCGATCCACTCCCGCGCGACCACCGCCGTCGAGGTCACCCGCGCCCATCTCGACCGGATCGCGGCGGTGGACGGGGCGGTGCACGCGTTCCTGCACATCGACGCCGACGGTGCGCTGGCCGCCGCCGCGGCCGTCGACGAGGCACTCGACGCCGGGCGCGCGCCGGCATCCCCGCTGGCCGGGGTGCCGCTGGCGCTCAAGGACGTCTTCACGACCGCCGACATGCCCACGACCTGCGGGTCACGGATCCTCGAGGGCTGGCGCCCGCCGTACGACGCCACGGTGGTGCGACGGTTGCGCGAGGCCGGCGTGGTGATCCTCGGCAAGACGAACATGGACGAGTTCGCGATGGGGTCCTCCACGGAGAACTCGGCGTACGGCCCGACCCACAACCCCTGGGACCTCGACCGCATCCCGGGCGGCTCCGGTGGCGGCTCGAGTGCCTCGCTCGCCGCGTTCGAGGCGCCGCTGGCCATCGGGACCGACACCGGCGGCTCGATCCGCCAGCCCGGCTCGGTGACCGGCACGGTCGGTGTGAAGCCCACCTACGGCGGGGTGTCCCGCTACGGCCTGGTCGCGTTCTCGTCCAGCCTCGACCAGGGTGGCCCGTGCGCCCGCACCGTGCTCGACGCCGCGCTGCTGCACGAGGTGATCGGCGGGCACGACCCGCTGGACTCCACGTCGGTCGACGCACCCGTCCCCCCGGTGGTCGCCGCGGCGCGCGCCGGGGTGGCGGGCGACCTGTCCGGGGTGCGCGTCGGGGTGGTGACCGAGCTCTCGGGCGAGGGCTACCAGCCCGGCGTCCTGCGCGCCTTCGCCGCGGCCGTCGACCGGCTGCGCGCGCTCGGCGCGGAGGTCGTCGAGGTCTCGTGCCCGCATTTCGACTACGCACTGCCCGCGTACTACCTGATCGCGCCGAGCGAGTGTTCCTCGAACCTCGCCCGCTTCGACGCGATGCGCTACGGACTGCGGGTGGGCGACGACGCCACGCGCAGCGCCGAGGAGGTGATGGCGCTGACGCGCGAGGCCGGGTTCGGCGCGGAGGTCAAGCGCCGCATCATGATCGGCACGTACGCGCTGTCCTCGGGTTACTACGACGCGTACTACGGGCAGGCGCAGAAGGTGCGCACCCTCATCACGCGTGACTTCGACGCCGCCTTCGGGAGCGTCGACGTCCTCGTGTCGCCCACGACGCCCACCACCGCGTTCCGAATCGGTGAGCGCGCGGACGACCCCATGGCGATGTACCTCGCCGATCTCTGCACCATCCCCTCGAACCTCGCAGGCAACGCCGCGCTGTCCGTCCCCTGTGGGGTATCCGACGAGGACGGCCTGCCGGTGGGGCTGCAGGTGATGTCGCCCACCCTGGCCGACGACCGCGGGTACCGGGTGGCGGCCGCGTACGAGGCAGCGCGCGACGCCGCCGCCGGTGACACACTGATCAGTGCCGTCCCCCAACTGGAGGTAGCAGCCCGATGAGCACCCAGGACACCGTCAAGAAGCTCCTCCCGCTGGTGCGGGTGGTCTCCAGCGGCCGGACCGTCGCGGAGGAGTTGCGCGCGTCGCGGCGGGAGACGGACGTGGTCACCCGCGTGCACGCGATCGCGAACGCCATCCTGGTGGTCACCGGGCTGATCCTGGTGCTGCGAGAGCTGCGGACGGGGCGCAGAGCGTGAC
>JALYQB010000708.1 GCA_030856045.1 Actinomycetota bacterium | reverse complement strand
CCCGAGCAGCCGCCCGGCCTCGACGGCCGCCTGTCCGCGCGCGCCGAGCGGACCGGCCAGCTCCCCCTGCGAGCGGGCCCACAGCTCGACCGCGTACCGGTCCGTGTCGGGGTCGTAGGGGACGCGCAGCGTCGTCTCCGGCCTGCCGGGCAGCGACAGCACGCAGCCGATCACGTCACCCACGGCAGCACCGGACTCGGCCAGCGCGGAGTCGGGACCGCCGCGGTAGGACAGCGAGAGGAACGGCCCACGCCAGTCGCCCGCGGCAGCCCACCCGCGGACCGCCTGGGTGTCGGCGAGGCGGAACGAGCGCACGTTCTGCTTCTGGAAGTCGTTCTTGTTGTCCTGCTGAGCAGGATCGAGCTGGTCCTGGTCCGGCGCCGCGGGGCCGAAGAGCTCGAGCCAGGACAGTGGCAGAACGTGCTGGAGCGAGCCGGGGTCGTAGCACTCGCGCTCGGCAGCCGGCCGGCCCTGCTCGACGACGGCGAGCAGCGCCAGCAGCGAGTTGCCGCTGTCGTAGTCGGGACTGGTGCCGGGCTCGACCCGGAACACCGCGTCGGTGTGCACGAGCTGGGGCATCTATGCTCCCTGGTAGAGGAAGGCGACGAAGCGTAGCGGCTCGGTTCCCGGGTTGCGGATCCCGTGCACGCCGCCGCTCTTGGTGTAGATGACGCTGCCCGGCCGGACCGGGATCTCACGGCAGGGTCGTGGGTCGAGGCCGTAGAGCGAACGTTCGACGAGCGGGTAGACGTCGTTCGCCGGGTCGTCGCCGTCCTGCATGTAGGCGACCCCCTCGCCGGCGACGATGTAGTAGAGCTCCTCCGAGCCGATGTGGCGGTGCGTGCCCTCGACCGTGCCCGGCGGAATCGTCACCTCGTGGAAGAAGACGAGGTCGGAGCCCAGCTCGCGCTGGACGATCCAGCGCATCTCGATGATGTTGTCGTCGCGGCGTTCCGGGTCGTTGTCGTTCAGCATCGCGTTGCGGTATCGGACGGGCGCCACCTGGTGTGCGTCGGGGAAGAAGAAGCCGCGCTGAAAGTCCAGCAGGTAGTTGAGGTCGCTGACCGTGTTGTCCGACGAGCTCGGTTCCGGATTGCGTGGCTCCTGGTGCGAGCGGGTGAAATTGTTGTCCCACTGCGGATCGGGCACCGGTCGCGACGTGGGGTACTGGCGGTCGTTCTCGCGCACGGCGAACTCGATCGTGCGTAGCGTCGCCTTGACGTCGACGAGCGCAGGGACGAGCGCGGGGACCCGCGTGATCGGCGCGTCACGCCCCAAGAGCGGCAGGACACGGTAGTCGTGGGTGCTGCCCTGCGGAGGTTCGAGCGTCTCCCACAGCTCGACGGTGTAGGCGCCGACGACCGCGTCGTGGTGCAGGACGATGTTCGCGTCGACGGCATCGGCCGGGTCGGCGCCGGTCAGCCGCACCCACGCCGGCAGGCGCGGCCCGAGGCTGCGGCCGCGCTCCCGGGCGACCTCGAGCAGCCGCTGGGCCGAGTACTCCAAGCGCAGCATCGAGCACAACGACACCCCACCGAAGAACACGGTGCCCTTCAGCGCGGTGAGGACGGACCCGGAGCGCACCTCGCTGACGGCGTAGCGGTAGCGCGACGAGCGCGTCGCCGACAGGTAGCGCGCGTGGTAGATCCGGTCCGGGAAGAACACAATCCGGAAGATCTCGTTCTCGGGTTCCTCGAAGAGCTCATCGAACCGAACGTCCACGGATCACAACCTTCCGAGAAGTACCTGGCCGACCCGGAACGAGTTGGCCTGGATGGTCAGGGTGGGATTGGCGCCTCCCGAGGTCGGCATGACGGCGCCGTCTGTCACGTAGAGGTTCTCGAACTCCCATGCCCGGCAGTCGCGGTCCAGTACCGAGTCCCGCGAGTCGGTACCGAAGCGCGCGCCGCCGAGGACGTGGTTGGCGATCCGCGAGACCGAGCCGCCGACTCCGCCCTGGCCTGCGAACTCCACCCCCGGACCCGCCTGGCGCAGGATCTCGCCGCAGCGGTCGGCGAGGATCCGCATGAGCTCCTGGTCGTGGGAGTGCCAATCCTTGATGACGTAGGCCACTGCCCGGCCCCATTTGTCGCGCACCGTGGGGTGGAGCTCGATGCGGTTGTCGGGCTGGGCGACCTGGTTGGCCATGAAGCTGACCGACACGCGGCGGCCGAAGTTCTTGTCCAGGTAGTCCTCGAACCCGCCGCCGACGATGCCGGTCTCGGACAGGTAGCCCTTCCAGATGTTGTCCATGTCCATCGCCTGCCAGGTCCGCGCGAGCGAGATCGGGAGCGCGGCGTCCGAGGTGTTGTTGTAGATGACCCCGCCCGCCCACAGACCCTGCTCGCGAACCCAGTCCGCGCGCGTGCAGTGATCGGTCGCCCAGTCGGAGTCGAGCGTCTTGGACTTGTCGGCGCGCGCGGGCAGGATCGCGGATGCGCCGCCGAAGCAGTGGGTGAGGAAGTATCGCCCGAGCAGCCCGCTGGAGTGGATGCGCGTGCCGAAGGCCGCGTCGTGTCGGCCCGAGAGCGCCAGCAGCCGCACGCTCTCGATGGCCGAACAGGCCACGATCACGACGTTCGCCTGGACGGTGCGTCGACCGCCGGCCGGGTCGCGGTAGTGCACCCGGGTGACCCGGGACCCGTCGGCTTCGAGATGGGTCACGACACAGTTGGCCCGCAGCTCGAAGTTCGGGTCGCCCGCGATCGGCGCCAGCAGCGAGATCCAGGTGTTGGACTTCAGGCCGAGCGGATCGCCGTAGCGGTTGACGAAAGCCGTCTTGATCGACTCGCGGTCGGTGGGCACGACGCGGCCGCTGGGGGCGTGGTCCTCGGTGATGACGGCCAGTGGGGTGCGGTAGCGCCGCATGCCGAGCGCGTCCATGCCCGCCGCCACGGAGGCGCTGATCGGGTTGGGGTCGAGCGGAGGCTGGTAGTACTCCGCCGACGTCGGCTTCTCCTGGCCGTCACGGGTCCCGCTGATGCCGACCAGCCGCTCCGCCTCGGCGTAGAAGGGCTCGAGCTCCTCGTAGGAGACGGGCCAGTCGCGCGCCTCCCGCTCGACCTCACCGTTCGGGTCGGCGAGCAGGTCGGTGCGGCCGGCGTTGAAAGTCGCCAGCCGCAGGTCGTCGGGTGTGAAGCGCAGTGACACGCCACCGTAGAGCTGGGTTCCGCCGCCGACGACCTGCGCGGTATAGCCCTCGATCGTCGCGCGGTCCGTGCCGTCCACCTCGCGGTAGACGTGCGGCTCGTCGTTCAGGTCGGGCTCCACGTGGCTGGAGAAGAACGGCTCGCCGATGTTCGCCATCCCGGGCACGGTCAGGCGCTTCTCCGCGCCGGTCGCGAACAGCTCGTCGCGCTTGAAGTCGCTCAGCCCGTCCGGGCTCTGCTTCTGGGTGCGCAGCAGCGGCCCCTTCTCCAGCATGAGGACCTGGTGGCCCGCACGCACCAGCGTGTGCGCGATCGGGGAGCCGCCCGCGCCGCTGCCGATGATGAGGACCTCTGCGAACTCGTCGGCCATCGCCCTCAACCCCGGTAGTCCGTGTTGTGCCCGAGCGGCGCCTCGATCGTCGCCCGCCAGTCGAACAGCGTGCGGTCCTGCTGATCGCGGAAGCGACTCTCGAGATACACCCAGCCGGCGGTCCCGGAGTTGCCACCGTGGCGCGGGTGCACGAACGCGCCGGTCATCGCGTGGCGGCGCAGCAGCAACAGGAAGTGGCGGGGGCTGCCATAACGGTCGGTGTCCCAGCCGGTGACCTGGTCGGTCGCCATCTCGGCGTAGAGATCGGCGAAGGCGTCCCGCGGCAGCATGAGCGGGTCACGGCCGGGATAGCGGGTCCGCAGGAGTCCGTCGATGATGTCCAGGCAGCTGTGGTAGTCGTCGGCGTGGTGGTTCTCGGCGCGCGCGATGAGCTTGTCGATGTAGTTCACGACGCCCACCTCCTCGTCGAGGCGGTAGGCGAGGGGGAACTGCTGTTCGCGTGACCGTCGGTCCAAGCCCTCGTAGACCTCGCGGATGAAGCGCGAGTTCTCCTTCAGGCGGAACGGCAGCAGGTGCGAGACGAGCCGTCCCAGCAGCTCCCGATCGTGTCGCGAGAAGCTGAGCGGGATCTGGCAGCCTTCGGTGAAGAAGCGCGACCACGTGCGCCCGTTGTCGAGCACGACCGACTGCGGGTTGATCGGGTCGGTCCGCCACGCGCCGTCCACGCGCAGCTTGTAGCTGTGGACTTGACCCTTCGGCACGCGCACGCTCAGTGCCCAGATACCGCTGGGCTCGCCGAGGAACGCCACGGGGCGCAGGTCGGCCTGCGCGTGCAGCTCGGTGAACGTCCCGGTGACCGCGACGTCCGTGGCGGCGTCGGCGCGGCCGTCGTACACGAAGGTGACGGCGTTGTAGGCGTAGGACGCCTCGACGGATGCGCCGTCGGAGTAGGAGTCGATGATCGGGTAGCGCCACGCCTCGCAGAGCTTTCCGCGGGGGTCGTCGGCGGTGTACTGACCGAAGTCGTGGCGGCGCTCGTCACCGTCCCGGGCCAGGAACCGCGTGCAGTGGTTCAGGACGTACTGGTCGTCCTTGTCGGCTACGACAACAGGCACGGCTACGACCTCCGATGGGCAGCGGGCGCAGCGGCACCACCTCGAGTTGCTGGGTGCGCGGCGGGCGAGCCGAGCTCAGACGCGGCGGCCGATATAGGCGTCGCGCAGGACGCCCGTCTCGAGTTCGATCTCCGCGAGCCGGTTCTTGACCACGTCACCGATGCTGATGACACCGGCGAGCTCACCGTCTTCGATCACCGGGAGGTGGCGGTGTCGCAGCCGGGTCATCTCCCGCATGACGTACGCGACGCTGTCCTCCGGGGCGCACACCGGGACACCCCGCGACATCACGTCGGCGACCGTCCGCTCCAGCAGTCCCGTGCCATGCCGGCCGAGGCTCCGTAGCACGTCCCGCTCGCTGATCATCCCGGCGACCTTCCTGCGGCCTGGGTTGCAGACGATGAGAGCGCCGATCTGGGGCGGCCCCACCAATCGTCGGACAGCCTCGGCGAGGCTCGCTCCGGGGTCGATCGTCTCGACGGAGCTGCCCTTCGTTTTCAGGATCTCCGAGACCTTCAAGGTTGCCCTCCCTGTCGCAGCAGTACTCCGATCGTGCTCCTCGGATCGGGCGGGGACAATGGCTCTGCGGCGCGTTTTTGTTACCACGGCTGCCAGTCCGTCCTGCGGAGAGCGTACTCGACATCACCGTGCTCGTCGCCCTCGATGCGGTACGGCCATGGCTGGTGGAACGTGCGCACGTGGGTCAGGCCCGCCTTCTCCATCACCCGCCGGGACGCGGTGTGGACGGCCATCGTCTGCGCAACCACCCGCTCGACGCCGTGGTCGGTGAACCCCGCGCGGATCAGCGCGCGCGACCCTCGGTCCCGTACCCCCATTCCCCATGCGGACCGCCGGAGCCGGTACCCGAGCTCCGCCTCGGTCAGGCTGCCATCCTCACGCGGCCGGAAGTGGAACCATCCCAGGAAATCGCCGGTGGCCACCTCGACCGCCGCCCAGAAGCCGTACCCCACGAACCGCTCGTAGTAGTCGAGAAAAGCAGGCAGGACGTCCCGCTCGACCTCCTCGCGCGGTGTCGGCCTGCCGCCGGTGATGAAGTGCATCACCTCGGGGTCGCTGTCGAGCTCGACCAGCAGGTCCACGTCGGCCTCCGTGAAGCGCCGCAGCATCATCCGGTCGGTGTGCAGGAAGATGTGCATGGCCCGATCCTCCTCCCGCGGTCCGCCCGCCTCCGGAAGACCGTCGCTTACGAGGGCAGCTCGTCCATGGCGCGGTGGATCCGCTTCTCCGACACCGGGTGCGCGGTACCGAGCCCCTGCGCGAAGTAGCTGACCCGCAGCTCCTCGATCATCCAGCGGATCCGGTCGAGCGCGGGACCGGGCGGCAGCTCACAGCGCAGCTGCTCGTACTCCTGCGCGACGGTCTGCACCGCGAGCATCCAGGCGCGGTCGCGGGCGGGGTTCGTCGGCAGCGT
>JALYQB010000455.1 GCA_030856045.1 Actinomycetota bacterium | reverse complement strand
GGATCCGACCCGCCGCAGCGAGGGTCTTCTCAGAGCGAGCGCAGCGACTCGGCCTGCGGGCCCTTCTGGCCCTGGGTCACCTCGAACTCCACACGCTGGTTTTCGTCCAGGGTCCGGTACCCGCCCGTGTCGGCGATCGCGGTGAAGTGGACAAACACGTCAGCGCCGCCCCCGTCGGGGGTGATGAAGCCGTAGCCCTTCTCCGCGTTGAACCACTTCACAGTTCCCTGCGCCATGCCGTCAGTCTCCTATATCAGATCTCACCGGGTCCGCTGGTGCGGCTCCGGGCCGGTTCCGCAGCTCGTGCCTCAGAAACGCGTATGCCCGCGATCCGAACATCGATCGCGGGCGTGGAGGTCACCATCTACACAACATGTCGACGCGTTCAGTAAACCACACCCGGTCAGTCGAGGACGAGTGCGCGTGGCGCGGCGCGGCGCAGCTTGCCCGACGGTGTCTTGGGCAGCGACGTCGGCGGCAGGATGACGACCTGCGCCGGCCGCAGCCCGATGACGTCGACGATCCGCGCGGTGACGTCCCGGCGCAGGGCCTGCTCGGCGTCCGCGTCGCCCGCGGCGCGCGACTCGAGCAGCACCGCGAAAGACTCCCGCCGGGCGGCCGCGTCGAGGCGCACGGCGACGACATTGCCCGCGCGCACCCCGTCCACCCCGGCGGCGGCGCGCTCGATGTCGGTCGGGTACACGTTGCGCCCACCCATGATGATGACGTCCTTGCGGCGCCCGCAGACCACGATCTCGCCGGCCGTCGATGTCCTGGGTGGGCACGGGACCGTCGACCGTCAGGTACTCCGTGGTGACCGCCTCCCCGCGCACCCGCAGCAGGCCCACCTCCCGCTCCCCCAGCACGAGCCCGGCGTCGTCGACGGCCTGCACCTGGAGCCCGGGCAGCGGCGGGCCCAGCACCGGGAAGCCGCGCGCCCCCGCGTCATGCGACGGCACCACCTGCGACGGCACCGCGCGGCGGTGGGACTCGAGCTGAGCGGCATCGATCGTGTCGACGGCCAGCCCGCCGTCGCGAGGCGCGAACGAGACGGCGAGGGTGGCCTCGGCCAAGCCGTAGGCGCAGACGACGCAGCGGGGGCCGAGGCCGAAGCGCGCGCCCGCGTCGAGGAAGGCCCGTACGGCCGCCGGGTCGATGGGTCGATGGGCTCGGCGCCGTTGAGGGCGAACCGCAGGCTGGAGAGGTCCAGATCGTCCGCTCCCGTGCCCACGAGCCGGCGCGCGAGCAGGGCGTAGGCGAAGTTCGGCGCCGCGGTGACCGTCCCGCGGTGGCGGCTGATGAGCTCGGCCCACAGCAGCGGGCCGGACAGGAAGTCGGCCGGGGTGACGGTGACGAGTTCCAGCCCGAACGTCATCGGCACGGTGAGGAACCCGACCATGCCCATGTCGTGGAACAGCGGCAGCCACGACACCAACACGTCGGTGCCGCGGTCCAGCGCCGCGGTGGCGGCCATCGCGGTGATGTTGGCGTGCAGGTTGCCGTGGGTGATGCGGACGGCCTTCGGCTCCGCGGTGGATCCCGAGGTCAGCTGCAGCAGCGCGGTGGCGTCCTCACCGATCTCGACGGGGTCGGCGGGCTCACCGTGCAGGTCCGTCAGCAGCCGGTAGGCGACACCGTGGTCGTCGAGAACCGGGCCGAGCGCGTCGAACGGCGGACCCAGCAGCACCGTCCGACACGAGATCATCTTCAGGACGGTGACGGTGTCCAGCGCCCACGCCGCGAGCTCGATGCGCGGCGTCGGCTGATGGAGCATGGTGACGCTGCCGCCCGCGAGCCACACACCCTGTACCGCGGGCGCGATGGGGGCGGGCTCACCGGCGAGGACCGCGACCGCGTCGCCCGGCGCCAGCCCGTCCGCCACCAGCGCCCCCATGGTGCGGCGGGCCTCGGCGTGCACCTCGCCCCACGTCCGCCGCGCCGGCGCGGCCGGCTCCCCGGTGGTGATGCCGCAGCCGGACTCGGCGGCCGACCCCAGCAGCGTCTGCAGGAACCGACTCACACCGCCCCACCCTACGGTCGTGAGTGGCGTTGCGAGCCAGGGCGGGGCATCATTCGGCG
>JALYQB010000691.1 GCA_030856045.1 Actinomycetota bacterium | reverse complement strand
CGCCCCGGTGCAGCAGCAGCTCGGCCAGCTCGACGATCTCCGACGGCTCCGGCAGCCGGCCCGGTCCGGTGTCCGCGCCGGTCAGCCGTCCGGTGGCGGGCTCGACGACGACCGCGCCGCGCGAGCGCAGCAGGGCGACGTTGGCGACGGTCGCCGGGTGCTCCCACATCTCGGTGTGCATCGCCGGCACGAACAGCACCGGGCACCGCGCGGTGAGCAGCGTGCCGGTCAGCAGGTCGTCGGCGCGACCGTGCGCAGCGCGGGCAAGCAGGTCCGCGGTGGCGGGCGCGACGACCACCAGCTCCGCCGTCTGGCCGAGCCGGACGTGCGGCACCTCGACGACGTCGGTGAAGACGTCCGTGCGCACGGGTTGCCCGGACAGGGCCTCGAACGTGGCCGCGCCGACGAAACGCAGCGCGGCCTCGGTGGGCACCACCCGCACCTGGTGACCGGCCTCGGTGAAGCGGCGCAGCACCTCGCAGGCCTTGTACGCCGCGATCCCGCCCGCGACGCCGAGCACGATCCGCCGCTGCCCACCCGGTTCCCCGGGGGGCGGGAGCGTCACTCGCCTTCGGTGTGCTCGAGCTGTCCGGCGTGGATCTCGCGGAGCGCGATGGACAGCGGCTTCTCACGCGGGCCCGGCTCCACCAGCGGCCCGACGTACTCGAGCAGGCCCTCACCGAGCTGCGCGTAGTAGTCGTTGATCTGGCGGGCACGCTTCGCCGCATAGATCACCAGTGCGTACTTGGAGCTGACCTTGCCGAGCAGATCGTCGATCGGGGGATTGGTGATGCCTTCGGGAGAGCTGATCGACGGCGCGCCCAGCGCGCCCAGGTCGGTCGGGTTGCTCACTCAGTCGCTCCAGTCGCTGTCGTCTCGCCTCGGCGGTGTGGTGCCGACCAGCAAGTCTACCAACTCGGCCGCGGCCCTCTGCACGTCATCGTTGAGCACGGTGACGTCGAACTCGTGCTGCGCGGCCAGCTCGGTCCGGGCAACCTGCAGCCGACGGTCGAGCCCGGCATCGGCCTCGGTGCCCCGGCCGTGCAGCCGCTCCACCAGATCCGGCCACGACGGCGGCAGCAGCATCACGAGCAGTGCGTCGGGCATCGCGGCCCGCACCTGCCGCGCGCCCTGCAGCTCGATCTCCAGGAGGGTGGGCCTGCCCGCCTCCAGTGCCTCGCGGACCGGGGCCGCGGGCGTGCCGTACTCGTTGCCCGCGTACTCGGCGTGCTCGAGGAGCTCACCCGACGCCGCCATCGCCTCGAATGTCGCGCGGCTCACGAAGTGGTAATGCACGCCGTCACGCTCCCCCGCGCGGCGCGGCCGCGTCGTGACGGACACACTGGTGAACACCTCCGGCAGCTGCCTGCGGACCTCCGCCACGACGCTGGACTTCCCCACCCCGGACGGGCCGGAGACGACGGTGAGCCGGGACCGACCGGTGGTCGGCCCCGGCTGCGAAACCGTCACAGCAGTGCTGATGGCTGCTCGGTCACTCGCCGAACTCGGCGAGCAGCGCCTTGCGCTGCCGGTCCCCCAGACCGCGCAGGCGGCGGCTCGGAGCGATCTCGAGCCGCTCCATGATCTGCTGAGCGCGTACCTTGCCCACGCCCGGCAGAGCCTCCAGCAGAGCCGAGACCTTCATCTTGCCCAGGATGTCGTCGCTGTCAGCGTTGCCCAGGACCTCCTTGAGGGTGGTCCCACCGCGCTTGAGGCGTTCCTTGAGCTCGGCCCGGGCGCGGCGGGCGGCGGCCGCCTTCTGCAGCGCAGCAGCCCGCTGCTCCTCGGTCAGCTCGGGAAGGGCCACGGTCTCCTCCGTCGATGAGTGTCGGTGGTGCAGGAGTGGAACAGTGCGGCGACCGTACCCAGCGCCGGCGGGCCCGGTCCACGCGGGGTACCCCGGCCGACCTGCCACGACACGCTTCTCAGCGGCCGATCACGGCGGCTGCGAGGTCGCGCACCCGCAGCGCCGCAGCGCGCAGCGCGGCGGGGTCCGGACCGCGCCGAAGGACGTCCCGTGAGGTCGAGGGGAGCACGTCGGGCAGCACCGCGCCGAAAACCGACCGCAGGTCCGCGACGCCTCCGCCCTGCGACCCCACGCCGGGCGCCAGCACGGGCCCGTGGAGGCGATCGAGGTCGAGCTCCCCCGGTGCCACTGTCGCGCCGACCACGACCCCGAGGTGGCCCAGCGGGCGGACCCCGGCGTTGCGCTGTGCGATTGCGTCGACGACGCCCTGCGCCACACCGCCGCGCTGCACCGCCGCCCCCTCCGGATTCGACGTCCGGGCGAGGACGAACACCCCGCGGCCGGTCCGGCCGGCCAGCTCGAAGGCGGGCTCGAGGGAGCCGACCCCGAGGTACGGCGACGCGGTGATCGCGTCGACGGCCAGCGGCGCGCCGTCGGCGAGATAGGCCTCGGCGTACGCGGTCATGGTGGAGCCGATGTCACCGCGCTTGACGTCGAGCAGCACGAGCGCGCCGGCCTGGGTGGCGCGCGCCACAGTGCGTTCCAGCACGGCGATCCCGGCCGAGCCGTGGCGCTCGAAGAACGCAGACTGGGGTTTCAGCACGGCGATCCCGTCGGCGAGAGCGTCCACCGTGGTGAGCGCGAACCGCTCCAGCCCGGCGGCATCGTCGGGCAGGCCCCAGGCGTCGAGCAGCGACGGGTGCGGATCGATGCCCACGCACAGCGGCCCCCGCGCCGCGACGGCGGTGGCCAGCCGCGCCCCGAATGTGGTCATGGTGCGCGGCCCGCACGCAGCGCGGCGTGCAGGTCCTGCAGCGGGCGGACGCCGATCTCCCCACGCAGCTGTGCCTCGATGCCCTGGACGGCCGCGGTGGCCGCCTGCACCGTGGTGATGCACGGGATGCCACGCGCGACGGCCGCGGTGCGGATCTCGTAACCGTCGACGCGAGGCCCACGGTTGCCATACGGGGTGTTCACGATGATGTCCACCTCGCCTGCGAGGATCAGGTCGACAACGTTGTCCGGCCCGTCGGAGTGCTTGCGCACCACGGTGCATTCGACCCCGTTGCGGCGCAGCGTGCTCGCCGTACCCTTGGTGGCCAGCACCTCGAAACCGAGATCCGCCAGCCGCTTGACGGGGAACAGCAGCGCGCGCTTGTCCCGGTTCGCCACCGAGACGAACACCCGCCCCGACGTCGGGAGCGAACCGTAGGCCGCCGCCTGCGACTTCGCGAACGCCTCCCCGAAGGTCGCGGCGATCCCCATGACCTCGCCGGTGGACTTCATCTCCGGGCCCAGCAGCGAGTCGACGCCGTGACCCTCGGGGGTCCGGAAGCGGTGGAACGGCAGCACCGCCTCCTTGACCGCGACGGGGGCGTCCGCGGGCAGGTCGCCGCCGTCGCCGGACGCCGGGAGCATCCCCTCGGCGCGCAGCTGCACGATCGTGGCGCCCAGCATCACCCGCGCCGCCGCCTTCGCGAGGGGCACCGCCGTGGCCTTGGACACGAACGGTGCGGTGCGCGACGCCCGGGGATTGGCCTCCAGCACGT
>JALYQB010000690.1 GCA_030856045.1 Actinomycetota bacterium | reverse complement strand
GTCCCGGCTCGCAACGCCACTCACGGAGCGTCAGGGCCGGTCGACGAGCACGCGGTAGCCGACCGCGGCGAGGTCCGCGACGAGCTGGTCGCAGTGCTCGGGACCGCGGGTCTCCAGGTTCACCCGCACCTGGACGTCGCCGAGCGCCAGACTGCCCCCCGTCCGGGCGTGCGCGACGTCCACGACGTTCGCCCCCAGCTCCCCCACGTGTGCGAGCAGGGCCGCGAGCTCGCCGGGCCGATCCGGGACGGTGAGCCGTAGCGCGAGGAACCGCCCCGCCGCGCCGAGGCCGTGCTGGATGACGTGCAGGAGCAGCAGCGGGTCCACGTTGCCGCCCGACAGCACCGCGCACACCGGCCCGGCGAACTCGCCGGGGTGCTCCAGCGCGGCCGCGACTGCGGCCACCCCGGCGGGCTCGACGACCAGCTTCGCACGCTCGAGGCACAGCAGCAGCGCCCGGGACAGCGACTCCTCGCTCACCGTCACCACGTCGTCGACCAGCTCGGCGACGTGGGCGAACGTCACCGGGCCCGGCTCACCGACGGCGATCCCGTCGGCCATCGTGCGCAGCGCCTGCAACCGGACCGGTCCGCCGGCCGCGAGCGAGTCGGGCCATACGGCGGCCTGCTCGGCCTGCACGGCGACGATGCGCACGACAGGCCGCAGGCCCTTCACCGCGGCGGCCACCCCGGCGACGAGGCCGCCGCCGCCCGCCGGGACGAGCACCGTCGCCAGGTCCGGCAGCTGCTCGAGCAGCTCAAGCCCCACCGTGCCCTGCCCCGCGACGATGTCGGGATGGTCGAACGGGTGGATGAACACCGCCCCGGTCTCCACCGCGAACGACCGCGCCGCGGCGAGCGACTCCTCCAGCACGTCGCCGACCAGGTTCACCTGTGCGCCGTAGGCCTGCGTCGCGGCGAGCTTGGGCAGCGGGGCCCTCGCGGGCATGAAGACCGTGGCGGACGCACCGAGCAGCTGCGCGGCCAGCGCGACGCCCTGTGCGTGGTTGCCCGCGCTGGCCGCAACGACGCCGCGGGCGCGCTCCTCGTCGGAGAGCCGGGAGATCCGCACGTACGCGCCGCGGAGCTTGAACGAGCCGGTGCGCTGCAGGTTCTCGCACTTCAGGTACACGTCCGCGCCGCAGCGCCGGGTGAGCACCCGCGACGCCTCGAGGGGCGTGCGGCGGACCACGTCACCCAGGAGGTCCCGCGCGGCGCGGACGTCCGCGAGGCCGACGAGTTCCATGGCCGGGCATCCTGCCAGCCACCGGACCCCGTATTCGCCACGCGCTCCGCCCGGACCGCGGGTAAGGTCGGAGTGTAACTCTCGTGGGGAGGTCGAGGATGGTGCACAGCGCGCGATGGGGACCGGTGGCGGCGACCCTCGCGGCCGCGGCCGTCCTCGCCGGGGGCGCCGTGGTGACCGCCGACCGCGCGGGCTGCGACGAGCCGGGGCGCTGGATCGTGACGGCCGGGTCCGTCGAGCTCGTCGGGGGCTGCCTCGACAGCGCGGACCTGCCCGTCGCGCCGCCGCCCACCCGCCCGGGCCCGGAGCGCTCCGTACCGCTCGGGGACTGACCCGCTCAGGCCAGTGCGGCGAGCAGGTCGGTCACGAGGTCCTCGGCGTCCTCGATGCCGACCGACAGGCGCACCAGGTCCTCGGGCACCTCGAGCTGCGACCCCGCGGTCGACGCGTGCGTCATCCGTCCCGGGTGCTCGATGAGCGACTCGACGCCGCCCAGTGACTCGGCGAGCACGAACAGCCGCGTGCGGGCGCAGACGTCCAGCGCGGCCTGAGCGCCCCCGGCGACGGTGAACGCGACCATCCCGCCGAAGCGGCGCATCTGCTTCGCGGCGACCTCGTGGCCCGGGTGCTCCGCCAGCCCCGGGTAGTGCACGCCCGTGACGCGCGGGTGGGCCTGCAGCGCGGCGACGAGGCGCTCGGCGTTGTCGCAGTGGCGCTCCATCCGCACAGCGAGGGTCTTGACGCCGCGCAGCGTGAGCCACGCGTCGAACGGCCCGGGCACCGCCCCCGCGCCGTTCTGCAGGAACGCGAGCTGCTCGTCGAGCGCGCCGTCGTCGGTGACCACAGCGCCGCCGATCACGTCGGAGTGCCCCCCGAGGTACTTGGTCGTCGAGTGCAGCACCAGGTCCGCGCCGAGCGCGAGCGGGGTCTGCAGGTAGGGCGACGCAAACGTGTTGTCGACGACGAGCCGCGCGGAGCCCTCGTGGGCGACACCGGCCAGCGCCGCGATGTCCGCGATCGTGAGCAGCGGGTTCGTGGGCGTCTCACACCACACCAGGCGCGTCGTGGGCCGCAGCGCGGCGCGGACGGCGTCGACGTCGGAGAGCGGGACCGGTGTGTGCTCGAGACCCCAGTGTCGGAACACCTTGTCGATCAGCCGGAACGTGCCGCCGTACGCGTCGTTCGGGATGACCACGTGGTCACCGGGGCGGCACGTCGCCCGCAGCACGGCGTCCGTCGCGGCCATCCCCGACGCGAACGCGCGCCCGTGCCGCCCACCCTCGAGCGCGGCGAGGCAGGTCTCCAGCGCGGTGCGCGTCGGGTTGCCGGTGCGGGAGTACTCGTAGCCATCCCGCAGGCCGCCCACACCGTCCTGGGCATAGGTGGACGTGGCGTGGATCGGCACGATCACCGACCCGGTCGTCGGATCCGGGTCCTGCCCGGCGTGGATGGCGTGGGTGGAGAAGCCGCTCATCGCGCCAGCCTACGGAGTCCGGTGGTCAGCGGTCGGAGTGGACCACCACGGTGTGCATCAGCTTGTCCGCGAAGGTCTGCTTCCGGCTGTCCCAGATCGGCCACAGGTAGCCGAGGAGCAGCGGGTAGGCGTCGAAGATGTGGGCCACCTGCCGCATGAATGCCGGACCGAAGCCGATCGGCTCACCTGACCGGTCGCCGACCAGGCGGGTGCCGACCACCCCCTTGCCGATGCTCTGCCCCGTCGTGCCCTGCCGATAGCCGGAGTTCCACACCACGAACACCGTGAGACCGATCACCCCGGCGATGTACACGACGAATCCGAGCGCCTCACTGATGGCGGAGACGAGGCCGACGACGACAAACAGCGCGATCACCGGGGCGACGCCGTCGATGAGGTAGCTCAGCGCGCGGTTGCCCCAGTTCACGAACCTGCCATGGGGCGACTCGAAGCCGAGGCTGTCAGGGGCCGGCCAGCCGTACGGGTCGCTGCTCCACTGCTGCTGCGGCGCTGCGCTGTAGCCGGGTTGCGACGGGGAACCGAGTGCGCCGTACTGGCCTGCCGGTTGCCGGCCGTAATCCTGCGGTGCGCCGTACCCGGGTTGCGGGCCGTACCCGGGTTGCGGGCCGTACCCGGGTTGCGGGCCGTAGCCGGGTTGCGGGCCGTAGCCGGGTTGCGGGCCGTAGCCGGGCTGCTGCGGGTAAGGCGCCTGGCCGTAGCCCTGCGGGTACCCGCCGTACCCGGGCTGCGCCTGCTGGGGCGGCGGGCCCCACCCGGGAGCGGACCGGCCGGGAGGCTGCGGCG
>JALYQB010000453.1 GCA_030856045.1 Actinomycetota bacterium | reverse complement strand
ATCCGGAGCAGCGTGGCGACCTGGTCGTTGCGGGACCGCCCCGCGCGCAGCTTGCCGCCGAGGCCCACGCCGGCGCGCTCCAGCAGCCCCCGCTCGAGCGCCGTGTGGACGTCCTCGTCACCGGGCTCCGGGGTGAACGTGCCGGTGGCGACATCCGCCTCGAGGGCGTCGAGCGCCGCGAGCATGCCCGCGAGCTCCACGGCGTCGAGCAGCCCGGCGGCGTGCAGCACCCGGGCGTGGGCCTTGGAGCCGCGGACGTCGTACGGCGCGAGCCGCCAGTCGAAATGCGTGGACGCACTCAGTGCTGCCATGGCGGCCGCCGGGCCACTGGTGAACCGGCCGCCCCAGAGCTGCGTCACGACGGCTGGTCCCTCCGAACGAGATCCCGCTTCGCCGCGATCTTGGAGGGCAGGCCCCACAGCTGCACGAAACCCTTGGCGAGGGTCTGGTCGAAGCTGTCGCCCTCGTCGTAGGTGGCGAGGTTGAAGTCGTAGAGCGACTGCTCGCTGCGCCGCCCGGTGACCGTGACCCGGCCGCCCTGCAGCTCCATCCGGATCTCCCCGGTCACGTGCTGCTGAGTCTCGGCCAGGAACGCGTCGAGTGCACGCTTGAGCGGGGAGAACCACAGGCCGTCGTAGACCAGCTCGGTCCAGCGCTGGCCGACGGTGCGCTTGAACCGGGCGAGGTCCCGCTCGACGGTGACGCTCTCCAGATCCTGGTGCGCGGTGATCAGTGCGATCGCACCCGGCGCTTCGTACACCTCGCGGCTCTTGATACCGACCAGGCGATCCTCGACCATGTCCAGGCGCCCGACGCCGTGCGCGCCCGCCCGGCGGTTGAGCTGCTCGATGGCCTGCAGCACCGAGACCGGCTCGCCGTCGATGGTCACCGGCACGCCGGCCTCGAACCGGATCACCAACTCGTCCGGTGCGTGCCACTCGGCCGGGTCCTCCGTGTAGGAGTACACGTCCTTGGTGGGCGCGTTCCACAGGTCCTCGAGGAACCCGGTCTCCACCGCCCGGCCCCATACGTTCTGGTCGATCGAGAACGGTGAGCGCTTGGTGACGTCGATCGGGAGATCGCGCTCGTCGGCGTAGGCGATCGCCTTCTCCCGGGTCCACGCGTAGTCGCGCACCGGCGCGATCACCGCGAGGTCCGGCGCGAGTGCGCCGATGCCGACCTCGAAGCGCACCTGGTCGTTGCCCTTGCCGGTGCAGCCGTGCGCCACCGTCGACGCGCCGTGGTACTTCGCGGCCTCCACGAGATGCTTCACGATCAGCGGGCGGGACAGCGCGGAGACCAGCGGGTAGCGGTCCATGTAGAGCGCGTTGGCCTGCATCGCCGGCAGGCAGTACTGCTCCGCGTACTCGTCGCGGGCGTCGGCGACGACGGCCTCGACGGCCCCGCACTCCAGCGCGCGCTTGCGGATCGTCTCCAGGTCCTCGCCGCCCTGGCCGACGTCGACGGCGACGGCGACCACCTCCGCTCCGGTCTCACTGGCGATCCAGCCGATCGCCACCGAGGTGTCCAGCCCACCGGAGTAGGCCAGCACCACCCGCTCACTCAATATGTCCTCCTTTCAGTCGGACCCGTGAGTGGTAACGAGAGCCATAGCACTCATTGCCACTCACAGGCACAGCGCCTCCAGGCGCTGGGCGAGTTCTGCGCCGGTCAAGGGTTCGCGGGCGATCACCAGGATCGTGTCATCGCCCGCGATGGTGCCCACCACATCGGTGAGCGCCGCGCGATCCAGTGCGCTGGCCAGGAAGTTCCCCGCGCCGGGCGGGGTGCGCAGGACCGCGAGGTTGCCGCTGGCGTCGGCCGACACCAGCAGCTCCGAGAGCAGCCGGCCCAGTCTCGCGGTGCCGCCCTCGATGCCGCGCACCGGGCTGCCGTCCTCGGGGATGACGTAGACGGGCGCACCACCGTCCACGCCGCGCAGCTTCACCGCGCCCAGCTCGTCGAGGTCCCGGGAGAGTGTCGCCTGGGTGATCTCCACACCCTCGGCTGCGAGCAGCGTGGCGAGCTCCGACTGGCTGCGCACCGCACGCTGCGCGACGAGTTCGACGATGCGGGCGTGGCGCCCGACCCGGGTGGGGTTCACGACTGCTCCAGCAACCACGCCAGCAGCGCCTTCTGCGCGTGGAGCCGGTTCTCCGCCTCGTCCCACACTGCGCTGGCCTGCCCGTCGAGCACCTCATCGGTGATCTCCTGCCCGCGGTGCGCGGGCAGGCAGTGCAGCACGATCGCGCCGGGGTTGGCCCGTGCCAGCAGGTCTGCGTTGATCTGCAGGCGGTGGAACGGTGTGGTCCGGTCGAGCCCGTCGCTCTCCTGTCCCATCGAGGTCCAGGCGTCGGTGACGAGCACGTCGGCGCCCTCGACGGCCTCCTGCGGATCGGTGAGCACAGTGGCGCTGCCACCGGTGTCGCTCGCCCGGTGCTCCGCGGCGCGCATCACCCCGTCGAGCGGCTGGAAGCCGTCGGGCGCGGCGATGCGGACGTCGAGGCCCGCGGTCGTGCCACCCAGGAGCAGTGAGTGCGCCATGTTGTTCGCACCGTCGCCGAGGTAGGTCAGGGTGAGTCCCCGCAGCCGCCCGTGGCGCTCGCGGATGGTCTGCAGGTCGGCGAGCACCTGGCAGGGGTGGAACTCGTCGGTGAGCGCGTTGATCACCGGCACCCGGGAGACGCCGGCCATGGCCTCCACCCGGTGCTGCCCGTACGTGCGCCAGACGACCGCGTCGACGTACCGGGAGAGCACCCGGGACGTGTCCTCGATCGACTCCTCACGGCCGAGCTGCGTGCTGTGCGCGTCGACGATCAACGGGTGGCCGCCGAGCTGGGTGATGCCGATCTCGAAGGAGAACCGGGTGCGCGTCGAGCTCTTGTCGAAGATCACGGCCACGGACTTCGGCCCCGCCAGCGGAGCGGAGCCGTAGCGGTCGGCCTTGTAGGTGTCCGCGCGGTCGAGGATCTCGAGTTGTTCCTGCGGGGTGACGTCGTCGTCGCGCAGGAAGTGTCTGATCGACTTCGGCCGGATCGACGTCGGCCTAGGCATCGTCCACCTCGTCGAGTATCACGGGCAACGCGGTGAGGAACTCCTGCGTCTGAGCGTCGGTGATCACCAGCGGCGGGGCCAGGCGCACCACGTCCGGTACCGAGTTGTTGACCAGGAAGCCGGCTCGTCGTGCGGCCGCCGTCACCTCGGCGGAGATGGGCTTGCGGAGCGCGATGCCGAGCAGGAGGCCCGCCTCGCGCACGGTCTCGACCAGCGGATGGCCGATCGCCTCGATGCCGGCGGCGATCTCCTTGCCCACCACCGCTGCGCGGGAGAGCAGTCCGTCGTCCGCGATGGTGCGCAGGACCGCGAGGGCCGCGGCGCAACACACCGGGTTACCCCCGAACGTCGTGCCGTGCTGACCCGGCTCCAGCAGGTGCGCGGCGGGGCCGATCCCGATGCACGCGCCGATCGGCAGCCCGCCACCGAGGCCCTTCGCGAGCGTCACGACGTCGGGCCGCACCCCGGCCCGCTGATGGGCGAACCACGCACCGGTGCGTCCGATGCCGGTCTGGATCTCGTCGAGCACGAGCAGCGCGTCGTGTCGGGTCGTGACCTCCCGCGCTGCCTGCAGATAACCCGCGGGCGGGAGCACGACGCCGTTCTCCCCCTGCACGGGCTCCAGGAACACCGCGGCCGTGTCACCGTCCACGACGGACTCCAGCGCGGCCGGGTCACCGTAGGGCACGAACCGGACGCCGCCGGGCATGGGTTCGAAGGGCTTCCGCTTGGTCGGCTGCCCGGTCAGGGCCAGTGCGCCCATGGTCCGGCCGTGGAAGGCACCGTCGGTGGAGACGATGTGCGGCCTGCCGGTCCGCCGAGCGATCTTGAACGCGGCCTCGTTGGCCTCCGCGCCGGAGTTGCACAGCAGGACGCGGCCGTCGCCGGTCGCGTGCAGCAGGTCGAGCAGCGCCTCCGCGAGCCGCACCGGTGGTTCGGAGACGACGAGGTTGGACACGTGGCCGAGCACGCCGATCTGCTCGGTGACCGCGGCCACCACCGCCGGGTGAGCGTGGCCGAGGGAGTTGACGGCGATCCCTGCGAGCAGGTCGAGGTAGCGGCGGCCGTCGACGTCCCAGACCTCGGCGCCTTCGCCCCGGGCCAGCGCGACGGGCGGGGTCCCGTAGTTGTTCATCAGGGCGGCCTGCCACCGCCGCTGGACGTCCTCAGTGGACATGGAGCGAACCTCCCCCGGTGGCCACACTCGGATCCGGCAGGACCATGGTGCCGACGCCGTGGCTGGTGAACACCTCGAGCAGCACCGAGTGCGCGAGCCGTCCGTCGATGACGTGGGCGCGGGGTACCCCGCCGCGGACCGCGCGCAGGCACGCCTCCATCTTCGGCACCATCCCGCTCGAGAGGCCGGGCAGTAGGCGCTCCAGCTCCCCGGCGGTGACGTGGGACAGCAGGCTCTCCTGGGCGGGCCAGTCGGCGTAGAGCCCCTCCACGTCGGTGAGCACGACGAGCTTCTCCGCCGTGAGCGCGACGGCGAGCGCGGCAGCGGCGGTGTCGGCGTTGACGTTGTGCACGACACCGTCGATGTCGGGAGCCACCGTCGCCACGACCGGGATCCGTCCGGCGGCCACGATGTCGAGCACCGCCGCGGGGTTGACCGCCACGACATCACCGACGAGGCCGATGTCGACCGCGGCACCGTCCACAGTGGCACTGCGGCGGGCAGCGGTGAACAGCTGCGCGTCCTCGCCGGACATGCCGACGGCGTAGGGACCGTGCGCGTTCATGAGTCCGACGAGCTCGCGGCCCACCTGCCCGACGAGGACCATGCGCACGACGTCCATCGTCTCCGGTGTCGTCACCCGGAGCCCGCCGCGGAATTCGCCCTCGATCCCGAGCCGGCCGAGCATCGCGGTGATCTGCGGGCCGCCGCCGTGCACCACGACCGGCCGCAGCCCGGCCAGCCGCAGGAACACCATGTCCTGCGCGAACGCGAGCTTCAGGTCGGCGTCGACCATCGCGTTGCCACCGTACTTGACCACGACCGTGGCGCCGTGGAAGCGCTGCAGCCACGGCAACGCCTCGGCCAGCACCGCGGCCTTCTCGGCCGCCTCCGTGATCCGGGCGGTCATTGTTCCGCCTCCACGGGAAGAAGTACGTCGGCGGTCGTCATGACGAGTAGGCACTGTTCTCCTCGACGTACCCGTGGGACAGGTCCGTGGTGAGCACCGCGGCGTCGGCCGCCCCCAGGTTCAGGTCCACCTCGACGGTGATCTCGCGCCCGGAGAGATCGGCGGCCGTGCGGTCGCCCGCTGCCGCCCCCCCGGAGCACAGCAGGACACCGTTGATGCGGACGTCGAGCACGTCGGCCCGCACGTGCGCGGCGGAGGCACCGACCGCGGCGGCGATCCGTCCCCAGTTCGGGTCGGAGCCGAAGAACGCGGTCTTCACCAGGCTGTCCCGCGCGACGGCCCGCGCCACGGTCAGGGCGTCGGCCTCGCTGCCGGCGCCGCGCACAGTGATCGCGATCTCCTTGGTGACCCCCTCGGCGTCGGCCTGCAGCCCGCGGACCAGGTCGTGGCACACCTGCTGCACTGCGGCCGCGAACTCGTCCGCGCCGGGTGCGACGGCGGACGCGCCGGACGCCATGAGCAGGACGGTGTCGTTGGTGCTGGCGCTGCCGTCGATGTCGAGGCGCTCGAACGTGCGTGCGGTGGCGCCGCGTAGCACTCCGTCCAATGTGGACGCATCGGCCCGGGCGTCGGTGGTGAGCACGCAGAGCATCGTGGCGAGGCTGGGTGCGACCATCCCGGAACCCTTCGCGAACCCGCCGACGCTCCAGCCCGCCGGGCTCGTCACGACAGCCTGCTTCGGCACGGTGTCGGTGGTCAGCACCGCTGTGGCGGCGGTCAGCCCGGCAACTTCCCCGGTCGCCAGCGCGGCGCTCGCGGCGTCCACACCGCACAGCAGCGCGGACATCGGCAGCCGCTCCCCGATCAGTCCGGTGGAGCACACCGCGACGCTGATGGCACCGCATTCGAGCAGCTCGGCGACCCGCTCGGCGGTGGCATGGGTGTCCTGGAAGCCGCCGGGCCCGGTGCAGGCGTTCGCGCCGCCGGAGTTCAGCACGACCGCACGCAGCCTGCCGTCGGCGAGCACCTGCCGGGACCACAGGACCGGGGCCGCCTGCACCTGGTTGCGCGTGAACACCGCGGCCGCCGCGTCGGACGGGCCGTCGTTCACCACCAACGCGACGTCCGGCCCGCCCGACGCCTTGATGCCGGCGGCGACACCCGCGGCGCGGAATCCGGCGGGAGCGGTGACACTCACGACTGCTCCCCCGGTTGGCACACCGTGTGACCGGCGCGCTCGAGCGCCGTCGTGGCGGCCCCGTGCTGCATCGACGGGACGAGGATCCAGTCGGTGTCGAAGGTGGACAGGTTGAAGACGCTCACGGTGGCCGCGGCGAGCGGTGCGACGAGCGCGGCGAGCACTCCGGTCGTCCCCAGGTCGACCGGTCCCGCGACCTCGAACGCGGTGAACGGACCTTCGCAGCGCACCTCGGTGGGCACGGCGGCGATGGCGCACACGATCGACAGCTCGTTGCCGCTGCGGATCGCGGCGCGAAGCCTGCCGGGCGCCGCCGCCCAGGCGGGGACGGGAGCGTCCGGGGGGAGCCGGCACACGGCGAGCTGCTCGGCGTGACGCTGCAGGGTGAGCTGCATCAGGGCGCCACCCCCGCGACCGGGAGCCCGGTCGTCTCGGGCAGCCCCAGCGCGAGGTTCAGGCACTGCACCGCACCGCCGGCCGTGCCCTTGGTGAGGTTGTCGACGGCGCCGACCGCGACAAGCCGCCGCGCATCGTCGTCGACACCGACTTGCAGATGGACCGAGTTCGAGCCCACGGTGGCGCCCGTGGCGGGCCACCGTCCCTCGGGCAGCAGGTGCACGAACGGCTCGTCGCGGTAGGCCTTGTGGTACGCGTCGCGGAGGGCGCCCGCGTCGGCACCGGGCGCGAGCACGGCGGTGCAGGTGGCGAGGATCCCGCGCGGCATCGGGGCGAGGACCGGGGTGAACGACACCGACACCGCCCGTCCCGCGACCGCGGACAGGTTCTGCCGGATCTCCGGCGTGTGCCGGTGCGCACCCGCGAGCCCGTAGACACTGACCGACCCCATCACCTCCGAGCCCAGCAGGTGTGGCTGCAGCGCCCGGCCCGCGCCGGACGTGCCGGTGATGGCGGTGACGACCACGTCGGGCTCCACCAGGCCCTCCGCAAGCGCCGGGGCGAGGGCGAGGCTGGTCACCGTGGGGTAGCAGCCCGGCACCGCGATGCGCCGCGCACCGCGCAGGGCGTCGCGGAGGCCGGGCAGCTCCGGGAGGCCGTAGGGCCACGTCCCGGCGTGCTCGGAGCCGTACCACCGCTGCCAGTCGGCCGCCTCGGTGAGCCTGAAGTCAGCGCCGCAGTCCAGGACCAGGGTGCCGTCGGGCAGGGCCGCGGCGAGGGCGGCGGAGTGGCCATGAGGCAGCGCGAGGAAGACCGCGTCGTGCCCGGCCAGCGCCTCGGGGGTGGTGTCGACCAGCGCGTGGTCCGCGAGGGGGACGAGGCTCGGGTGGTGCTCACCGAGGCTGCTGCCCGCATTCCCTCCCGCCGTCAGCACACCGATCTCGACGTCGGGATGCCCGAGGAGCAGGCGGAGAAGCTCCCCGCCCGCGTAGCCGCTCGCGCCGGCCACCGCCACCGTGGTCGTCATGCGGATGATTATGCACGATGATGCAATATCATTCAAGCGCACCAGATCGGCGGACACCCGCCACCGAAGTGCGCGACACGCGGGGTGTCAGGAGCGCAGGGTTGCTCCGTGGCGGTCGGTGACGGCGGCGACCGCGGCGTCGCGAGCGCTGGACGCCTCGGCGACGGTGAGCGTGCGGTCCGGGGCGCGGAACCGCAGGGAGAACGCCAGCGACCGCTTGCCCTCCCCGAGCTTTCCCCCGGTGAACACGTCGAAGAGCCGGACGTCCTCCAACAGCTCCCCCGCACCGGAGCGCAGCGTGGCGGCGAGGTCGGCGGCGGGCAGTGAGGCGTCCACCACCAGTGCGACGTCCTGGAGCACCGGCGGGTACGGGGACACGACCGGCGCAGGGCGGTGCTCCATGATCGGCAGTGCGTCCAGGTCGAGCTCCATCGCGCAGGTACGCGGCGGCAGGCCGAGCGCCTCGACGACCGCGGGGTGCAGCTCCCCGGCGTGGCCGACGGGCCGGTCCTCCACCCGCAGCTGCGCGCAGCGACCGGGATGCCACGGCGCGGTGGTGTCCGCCTGCGCGGACAGCTCCACCCCGGCGACGTGGCCGACCAGCTGCGCGGCGTGCACGGCATCGGCCCAGGTCCCCGGA
>JALYQB010000682.1 GCA_030856045.1 Actinomycetota bacterium | reverse complement strand
CGCACCTCGTCGCGCAGGGCCAGCCCGACCTGCCGTGCGGTGTCACCAAGGGGTTGGTCGTCGCGGACGAACGACCAGGCCAGGATCGTCACCGGTCCGGTCAGCATGGCCTTGACCGGGCGATCGGTGAGCGACTGGGCGTAGGTGCTCCAGCCGACGGTGATCGGCGCCGGCCGGGAGACGTCGGCGTAGAGCACCGGCGGGCGCACGCACCGGGTGCCGTAGGACTGCACCCAGCCGAACTCGGTGGTCACGAACCCCTCGAGGTGCTCGGCGAAGTACTGCACCATGTCGTTGCGCTCCGGCTCACCGTGCACGAGCACGTCCAGGCCGATCTGTTCCTGCAGCCGGATCACCCGCTCGATCTCAGCGCGCATCCGACGCTCGTACTCCGCGTCGTCCAGTGTCCCGGCCCGGTGCGCGGCCCGGTCGGCGCGGATCTGCCCGGTCTGCGGGAAGGAGCCGATGGTCGTGGTCGGCACCGGGCCGAGCCGCAGGTGGGCCCGCTGTGCCGCATCCCGGGCGCGGGCCGTCCCGCGCCGGTAGTGGTCCGCGCCGAGGGACTCCAGCCGGGCCCGCACCCGGTCGTTGCGCTCGCCGACCCGGTCGGAGCCGCTGCGCAACGTCTCGGCGGCCCCTATCTCGTCGGCCACGGCTGTCCGCCCTTCACGCAGCGCGCGGCCGAGCAGTACGACCTCGGCCACTTTCTGCTTCGCGAACGCCAGCCGGTCACGGACCGCCGGCGCCAGCGCGGTCTCGATCTCGATCTCGACGTCGTAGGGCACGTGCAGCAACGGGCTCGACGTGCTCACCTCGACCTTGCCTGCCGTGCCGAGCAGCGTGGCCGCCCGCCCGAGCGCGGCGTCGAGGTCGGTCCGCCACACGTTGCGGCCATCGACCACCCCGGCCAGCACGGTCTTGTCCCGCAGCGCCGGCAGCGACGCTGCCGCACCCAGATCCTCGACCCCGGCGACCAGGTCGAGGCCGATCGCCTCGACCGGGCTGTCGGCCAGCACCGGCAACGCCGGTCCGAGGCTGCCGTAGTAGCCGGCCACGAGCAGCTTCGGCCGGCCCGGCACCGCGCCCAGCAGGCGATACGCCCGGGCCAGGGCGTCCAGCTCGAGATCCGTGCGGTCGGTGACGAACGCCGGCTCGTCGAGCTGCACCCAGCCGGCCCCGAGCCGGCCCAGTTCGGTGAGCAGCTCCGCGTACACCTCGACCAGCGGCTCCAGTAGCTCGAGCGTCGAGAAGTCCGGTGAGGCGCCGGGCGCCGGCTTGGCCAGCAGCAGGAAGGTCACCGGGCCGAGCAGCACCGGCCTGGTCCGCACGCCGACCGCGAGCGCCTCGCTGAACTCGTCGAGAGGCTTGCGGTCGGCCAGCCGCAGCGCGGTCTCCGGGCCGAACTCGGGCACCAGGTAGTGGTAGTTGGTGTCGAAGAACTTGGTCAGCTCCAGCGGCTGCGTACTGCTGTGACCGCGGGCCATCGCAAACAGGGTGTCCAGCCCGTCCAGGCCCAGCGCGGCGAACCGGGCCGGCACCGCGCCAACGGTCAGTGCGGTGTCCAACACGTGGTCGTAGTAGGAGAACGTGTTGCCTGGCACCGAACCCAGCCCGGCAGCACGCAGCCCGGTCCAGGTGTCGCGGCGCAACCCGGCCGCAACCATACGCAGCCCGGCCTGGTCGAGGCTGCCCGCCCAGTACCGCTCCACGGCCCGCTTGAGCTCCCGATTCGGCCCGATCCGGGGGTACCCCAACACGGTCGCGCCGATCGCGTCTGTCCCGGTCGCGTCCGTCCCGATGGTGGCTGTCACTGTCTTCTCCTCGCGAGCGTGCCGGGTGGATCCGCGGCGGACGACGGAGGCGCAGCAGGAGACCGGGCGCGCGTATAGCACATCCGGGTCCGCTCAGCCCGCCCACGAGACCGATGGATCCACACGCACCGGCGGTGCGTGCACCGGTGGCAGGTCTTCGGACTCGCGGGCACCGCCAAGGCACTCCTGGCGACCTACCGGCCGTCGCTTCCCAGGTGCGGCACACCCAGTGCTCGATCCACGCACATGCGTGGTGACGGCCCTCGTTCCCGCTCACCGCTGCGGGGCAGTCCCGGACTCATACCGGGTTCCCTCTTACCTCAGGCCGCACCCGGCGAGGGCACGACCCGAACCACCAGCAGACCAAACTCTACCGACCTCGCGCGGACGGATACGACGACGTCCTACGGCTGGTCGATCTGAGTCTCGCCTGGCGTAACGGATGTGCCCGCTCTCGCACCAAGACTGGTACGTATTTCTGAGCCTCGGCGGCCAGCGCATCGCGCAGCGCATCATTCGCCACGGCCGACATGCTCCGGCCACTATCCGCCTCCAACGCCTCGACAACGTCCTGGTCGAGGCTGAGAGTGACGCGACGCTTCGTCGTACGAACATCATAGCCGGACTACCAGACGTCGCCGCCCCGCCATCACATGCGAGATCGCCGTCCAACGTCAACTCCGTGCTCACCGGCATCACATAGATGCCGCCCTCTTCCTCCTCTGTGCGCTCGATCCCGCCGAGCGCCAGCACCGAGGCCGTACCCGGCCACAGCTGCCAGCCCCGCGCGATGTAGAAGCCCGCAGCCTGCTCGGTGGTGGCAAGCGCTCCGAGGTCGTATGCCCCTCGGATCACCCGCTCCAGCGCTGCCATCACGGCGGCTCCGTGTCCGCGCCGGGTCGGTCCGCGCGCACTGCGACGCCCTCGACATAACCGGTACGCAGCGCCCGCCCACCGTGCAGCAGCCGCCGCATCACCACCGAACCGTGCCCGATCAGCTCCGGGCCCTCCCGGACAAGGGCGTGCATGCCGCCGAGAGCATGCTCGTGGTCGTCGTCGGTGAAGTCCCCGTCGAAGGACTCGTCGAGCAGCAACCGGATCGCCCGCAGCTCCTCCGCACTCAGCTCCGAGGTGTGGAGGGTCCGTACCTCAGCCATGCCGGCAATACTCGCAGCGCCACCCCTTCGGGGTCAGTTCCGCGGGTGATGAGGCGAGGCGTCGAGGCCGCGAAAAACAACTTCGCTGCGGTCCCAGAACCTGGATACTCGCCTGACGTAGCAGTCATTCCGCATGGCGAGGAGGATGGGATGAGGGGCGCGCCCGATGACCGGGAGGTTGGCCGTAACCACCCGGACCCACGAGTTCTGACATGACGGCGTCGGGCATGCTCCGGGGGCGGCGGTGGCGGTGCTGGTGCTGCTGAGCGCCCTGCTGCTGCCCGGCGTCGCGGCCGGCCACGGGTGAGCGACACCGCGGACGTCTCACTGGCGCAAACTATCGGCGGTACCGAGCTGACCGTGATCATCCGGCGAACCCCGCAGGTACCGGGACCGTTGCGAGTGGACGTGCTCGCGCACCGACTCGTGCGGGCGCTGGACCTGCAGGTTTCGCTCGGTGGCGAGCAGCGCAACCTTGACGTCGACACTCCGGGAATGCACTCCGCCGTACTGCACGTCGACGCGCCGGGGCCGCACGAGCTGGTGCTGCGAGCAGGTGGGGAGCGGGCGCTGCTGCCGTTCCGGGTACTCACGCCGCGCACCGCCCTCTGGGAGCTGGTGGCCTACAGCGGTTTCGCCGTCTGCGGGCTCGCACCGGCGGGCGCGCTGCTCGCCGCTGCCCGAGCGCGGCGAGGGCCTGCCGTCGCGCAGGGCGCGCTGAGCGTGCTCGCGCTGGCCGCGGCGCTCACCGCCGCCGGGCTGTCCTCGACGCTCCGGATGACAGTGCCGTCCGGCGCGGAGTTCCGACCGGACATACAAAGCGACGGACCGCAGGGGCGGGCACTGGTCCGGCATCCGCGGGCGCGGGATTCGTGGGGCCTGGACATCGTGGCCCTGCCGGAGGAGGGCAGGTGGCGCTTCGAGTTCGCCGTGACGGGCCCGCGCTGGCCGGGAACCGGGATGCTACTGGTCCCGGTGGGCCCGCGACCGGGACCACCGGCGGCGTTGGGCTGGGCGGTGGGGCTGCTGCCGTTGGTCGCGGTGCTGCCCATCGGCGGCTGTTCTGTGGGCGCGCGGCAGGCGCAACGACACCAGGAACGATCCGGCGATGTGGACATGGAGCTGACTGGTGGGTGAGCGCGAGTTGGTCCGTTATCGAGGGCCCGTGTACGACAGTGATCGGTGGCGTGGTTTCGTGTTCCGCCCCGGCGACATCGTGATCAGCACTCCACCAGCGGCGCGGCGGGCGGGCTCGTGAAGGGGTCGTACGCTCGACTGTGCGCCCCGGGCTTGCCCGACGGCGGTAGGTCGATGTCCGGGGCCGTCCCGGGCATGTAGCTGTCTAGCCAGTGGACTTGCCAGTGTCCAACAACTAGACTTATACTC
>JALYQB010000671.1 GCA_030856045.1 Actinomycetota bacterium | reverse complement strand
GCGCCCCGGCGGGTGCGGGCACCAGCCCGGTGGGCCGCGGCGCGTACCGGTGGAGCCGGCGCAGGGTCGCGAGGTCCTCCGCGTAGAACGGCGGCGCGCCGGAGAGACACTCGATCGCGATCGCAGTCGCCGCATAGAGGTCCGCGGCCGGCGAGGGCTCCCCGACCTCGGGTGCGAGGTAGTACGGCAGGCGCCCCGCCAGGGACTCCCGCCGAGCACGGGTCGCGGTGCCGAAGTCCACCACCGACGCGGCCCCGTCCGGGCTGACGACCACGGACTCGGGCCGTAGCGCCCCGTGCACCACGCCCCGCGCGTGGGCCGCGACGAGGGCCACGAGCAGCTCGCGCAGCACCGACAGCGAGGCCTGCGGGGACAGGGCACCCTCATCGCCGAGCACGGAGCGCAGCGGCACGCCCTCGCCGTGTTCCCGCACGGGACGAGCTGCGTCGGCTGGTGTCATACCGGCGCCTCCCCCCGAGGCACGGCTCACGCCGCTGCCCCAACCCGATGACAGAACGTCAGCTTATCCCCGAGCGGCACCGGTTGGGAACCACGATCGGGCCACCGGGCGTGTCAGCGTCGTCGCTTACCCGAGGGCCTTCCCGCCTTGCCCGCCGGGCGCGACGGCCGGGAACGGCCCGGTGCCCTGCCGGCCCGTGGTGTCGGCGGGGGCGCGCTCGACGCCATCGCGGTCTCCCGTGGCACGCCGGGTCCCGCCTCGGTGCCCGCCTCACGTCGGACGAGGTTGACGCGGCGCTGCCGCACCCGCTCCGCCTGCTGCTGGTAGGCGGGCTTGCGCATCGTCAGGTCGACCAGCAGCGGGGTCGCGATGAAGATCGAGGAGAACACGCCGGACAGGATCCCGACGAGCTGCACGAGTGCCAGATCCTTCAGCGTGCCGACGCCGAGCAGCCCCACACCGATCACGAGCAGGCCGAGGACCGGTAGCACCGCGATGAAGGACGTGTTGATCGAGCGCATCAGCGTCTGGTTCACGGCGAGGTTGGCCGCCTCGCCGTAGGTGCGGCGGGTGAGACCGAGCAGCCCGCGGGTGTTCTCCTGCACCTTGTCGAATACCACGACCGTGTCGTACAGCGAGAACCCGAGGATGGTGAGCAGGCCGATCACCGTCGCGGGTGACACCTCGAACCCGATCATCGAGTACACCCCGGACGTCACCACGACGTCGAAGATCATCGCGGCGAGCGCGGCGATCGCCATCCGGAACTCGAAGTAGACGCCGAGGAACACGCTCACCAGCGCGAGGAACACGATCAGCGCGATCACCGCCTGCTGGGTGATCTCCCCGCCCCAGGTGGCGCTCACCGCGCTGTCCGACACCGCGGCCGCGCTGGGCTGACCGTTGCCACCCAAGGGCTGCAGCTCGTCGAACAGCGCAGCCTTGAGCTCGACGGTCTCCGCCGGGGTCAGCGACTCCGACCGGACCAGGATGCCCGCGCTGGGGCCTGCGCCCACGGTCTGCACGCTCACCGGCGGCTCGCCGAGGGCGTCGGTGTAGACCTGCTCCACCTGCTGGGAGGTGATCTGCCCCGCCGACCCTGTGGCGGGCAGCTGGACCCTGGTGCCGCCCTCGAAGTCGATGCCGAGGTTGAACTGCCGGAACACGATCGACGCGAGGCACGCGAGGAACAGCACTGCCGTGGCGACGTACCAGGCCTTGCGGCGCCCGACGATGTCGAACGCCCCGGTGCCGCTGTAGAGCCGGGCGAAACCGCTCTCCCGCTCGGTCACCTCAGGCTCCCTTCGTGGCGGCGGGCGTCGACGCCTGTGCCCTGGCTGCCATCCGCTGCGTGCCGCCGAGACCCGAGAGTGACGGGCGGGACAGGAACTTCGACTTCGAGGCGAGCGCCACGAGCGGGTGCGTCACCAGGAACACGACGATCAGGTCGAGGACCGTGGACATGCCGAGGGTGAAGGCGAACCCCTTCACCTGACCGACCGCCAGCAGGTAGAGCACGGCGGCGGCGAGGAAGCTCACCGCGTCCGCGGACAGGATGGTGCGGCGTGCCCGCACCCAGCCCCGCGGCACCGCCGAGCGGAACGACCGCCCGTCGCGCACCTCGTCCTTCAACCGTTCGAAGAAGACGACGAACGAGTC
>JALYQB010000668.1 GCA_030856045.1 Actinomycetota bacterium | reverse complement strand
GGGTGGTGCTGGACCGCAGCGGGGGCGCGGTCACCGTCGCGCGTCATGACTACCGCTTCACCGTGCCCGGCGGCTGGGTCGAGGCCGGCGGCGACCCGGCGCTGCTCGAGGCGCGGCTCGCGCCCCTCGACGCCGCCGGGCAGGCGTCGATCGTCGTGCAGAAGACGCGGCTGGGCTACGACAGCACCGCGACACCGGAGCGGGGGCCGCGCGAGATCGCCGACCTGCTGGCGGGCGAGGACCCCACGACGCACTCCGGGTACGACCGCGCCGTCGAGTTCGCGGGCCGGGTCGTCGGGCACTACCGGCAACGCCCAGGCGACGGGTCGACGATCGACTGGTACGTCGTCTTCGAGCGGACCGTGCAGGTGAGCGTCGGCTGCCGCCGCACCGGCGACACCCCGATCGGGACTGCGTGCCGCGAGGTCGTCGCGTCGCTGGAGGTCGAGCCCTGAGGAGTCCGCGCGTTCGCGACCGCAACCACTTGTGGCGGATCGGCCACGGGCGGGAACCGGGGGTGGCATGGTCACCGTCACAGTGCGGTCCGGACCGACCGGGCGCCAGGGGAGCGGGGAGCAGCAAGTATGGCCAGTTACCAGGTGACGCCGGAGGAGATGCAGGCTGGCGCCAACAACGTCTTCACCACGAACGAGACCGTGCAGGGACAGCTCTCCTCGCTGCGCAACCAGCTGGCGCCGCTGGCTGGGGCGTGGCAGGGACAGGCGTCCACCGCTTTCCAGACCCTGATGCAGCGCTGGGACGAGAACGCGCGGCGGCTCAACGAGGCCCTGCGGGCGATCGGTGAGCAGCTGCAGGCCTCCGGCACCAGCTACGCGCAGCAGGAGGAGCAGCAGACGCAGTCGATCTCCAGCATCTCCGGTGCGCTGGAGTGACACCTGCGCCACAGTCGTAGGTCGCCACAGTCGTAGGTCGCCACAGTCGTAGGGAAGGGGAACGCGGTGTCAGGTCCTATCAAGGTCACGTTCGGGGAGATCGCCAACGGCCAGCAGGCGGTGACCCAGGTCTCCAGCCAGGTCCAGCAGCAGCTGGATGACCTCAAGTCGAGCATCGCGCGCCTGGTCGGCACCTGGGAGGGCCAGGCGGCCGCGGCCTACCAGGTCAAGCAGGCGCAGTGGGACCGCTCCGCCGAGGAGCTCGCCCAGGTGCTGAGCCAGATCGGCGTGGCGCTCGGTACGGCGAACGACAACTACCAGAGCGCGGAGCAGGCCAACGTCAGCCGGTGGTGAGGCCGTGTCGGGGCCGCTTTGACCCTGTCGGGCACCGGCGGGTATCTTCGATGTCTGTTGTGCGGATGCGCGCGCGGGCACTCCTGCGTGAGTGCGCCCCACCCACTGCCCCTGACGACACTGCGATGACGAGGTAGCTCCGTGCGTACGTACAGCCCGAAGCCAGGTGAGGTCGAGCGGTCCTGGCACGTCATCGACGCCACGGACGTGGTGCTGGGCCGGCTCGCCACCCACGCCGCGACGCTGCTGCGCGGCAAGCACAAGCCGACGTTCGCGCGGCACGTCGATACCGGTGACTTCGTCGTCGTCGTCAACGCGGGCAAGGTGTCGCTCTCGGGCGACAAGGGCGACCGCAACTTCGTCTATCGGCACAGTGGCTATCCCGGCGGCCTCAAGCAGCGCTCGTTCACCGAGATGCTGGCGAAGCACCCGGAGAAGCTGGTCGAGCGGGCCGTGAAGGGCATGCTGCCCAAGAACAAGCTGGGCCGCGCCATGGCCAGGAAGCTCAAGGTGTACGCGTCGGGCGACCACCCGCACGTCGCCCAGCGGCCGCAACCGTTCGAGATCACCCAAATCGCCCAGTGAGGACCCGAGAGACACCGTGAGCACCCCCGAGAGCACGCAGGACGAGGCCGTCACGCCCGTCGATGCCGTCACCGAGGTGCCGGCCGCTGCCGAGGAGACCGTCGCCGACCCGCCGGTCGTCGCCGACGTGCCGGTCGCTGCCGACGTCCCGCCCGCCGAGCGCGCCGCTCCTGCCGTGCTCGGGTCGCGGGTCGCGCCGATCCTCGACCGGCTCGTACAGACCGTGGGGCGGCGCAAGCAGGCCATCGTGCGGGTGCGCCTGGTCGCAGGTACCGGCGTGTTCACGCTCAACGGCAAGACGCTCGAGAAGTACTTCCCGAACAAGGTGCACCAGCAGCTGGTCCGTGACCCGCTGGTCACCGTCGAGCGGACCGAGTCCTACGACGTCATCGGCACGCTCGCCGGCGGCGGCACCTCGGGCCAGGCTGGTGCGCTGCGGCTCGCCGTCGCCCGCGCGTTGATCGAGATCGACCCCGACGACCGCCCGGCGCTCAAGAAGGCCGGCTTCCTCACCCGGGACCCGCGGGCCAAGGAGCGCAAGAAGTACGGCCTGAAGAAGGCCCGCAAGGCGCCTCAGTACAGCAAGCGCTGACCGCGTGGCCCGACTGTTCGGGACCGATGGGGTCCGCGGCCTGGCCAACGACGAGCTGGGCCCCGAGCTGGCCCTCGCGGTGGCCGGTGCGGCGGCGAGGGTGCTCGCCGAGCACGACGGCACGGCCCGGCCCGTCGCCCTCGTGGGCCGCGACCCGCGGGCGAGCGGGGAGATGCTCGACGCCGCGGTCACGGCGGGGCTCGCCTCGGCGGGTGCCGACGTCGTGCGCGTCGGGGTGCTGCCCACGCCGGGCGTCGCGCACCTCGTCCGGGAGCTGGGCGCCGACTTCGGCGTCATGATCTCCGCATCACACAACCCGATGCCGGACAACGGGATCAAGCTGTTCGCCGCAGGCGGGCACAAGCTGCCCGACGCCGTGGAGGACGAGATCACCGCGCGGCTCGGCGAGCACGCCGCGCGCCCGACGGGGGCCCGGATCGGGCGGGTTCGGGACCTCGCCGATGCCGGTGACCGCTACGTCGAGCACGTCGTGGCCGCGACGCCGAACCCGTTGCGGGGGCTGCGGGTCGTCGTGGACTGCGCCAACGGGGCGGCCTCGGCCGTCGCGCCCGAGGCGTACCGGCGGGCCGGTGCCGAGGTGGTGGCGCTGCACGCGTCGCCCGACGGTCTCAACATCAACGACGGCTGCGGCTCGACTCACCTTGAGGGGCTGCGCAAGGCGGTCGTCGAGCACGAGGCGGACCTCGGGGTGGCGCATGATGGTGACGCGGACCGGTGCCTGGCGGTGGACGCCACGGGTGAGGTCGTCGACGGGGACCAGATCATGGCGGTGCTGGCGCTGGCGCTGCGCGACGCGGGGGAGCTCATCGAGGACACGCTGGTCGCGACCGTGATGAGCAACCTCGGGCTGCACCTGGCGATGCGCGAGCACGGGGTGACGCTGCACACGACCGCGGTCGGCGACCGGTACGTCCTCGAGGCGCTGCGCACGGGTGGCTGGTCGATCGGCGGGGAGCAGTCCGGCCACGTCGTGCTGCCCGGCTATGCGACGACCGGGGACGGGACGCTGACCGCGCTGCGGCTGATGGCCCGGATGGCGGCCACCGGCGACGGTCTTGCGGAGCTCTCGTCGGTGGTGTCCCGGTTGCCGCAGGTGCTGGTCAACGTGCGCGTCACCGACCGCACGGCGGTGTCGACGGCGCCGGCGGTGCTGGAGGCGGTCGCCGCCGCACATGCCTCGCTCGGGGCACACGGTCGGGTGCTGCTGCGGCCGTCGGGCACCGAGCAGCTCGTGCGGGTGATGGTCGAGGCGCCGACGCAAGACGTCGCGGACGAGGTCGCACACCGCATCGCGGCCATCGTCGCGGCCGTCGGCTGACCCCTCGCGACCGTTTCGCGACCGGGTCGCGGCTGCCTGCTTGGAGAGCGTCCACCCAACGCTCGCCGTGCCCCCCCGCGACCGAGCTCAGCACCGTCCGTCGAGAATCACCGGGAGAGGGGAAAACCACCCGCCGGGGTGGTCAGCCTGCGCCGTAGTGGGCGGCGAGCTCGGCGATCCGTTCCGAGCGGCGGCCACGGTGCTCGATCAGGTGGCCGATGACGGCGCGGCCCAGCGGCTGCACCCGGGACCACTGTGAGGCGAGCGCGCGGGCGGCGGCGAGGTGGTCGGCGACGTCTGCCCAGCGCTCCAGGTCGGCGCACGCGGCGGCGAGGTGTAGCCGGTGCCCGGACTCCCAGAACGCGGGCACCGTCCCGGTGGCGTCCGGGACCTGTGTGGCAAGCTGCACCGCTCGGTCGGGCTGCCCGGTGCGCACGGCCTGGTCCACGGCTTGCATGGCGGCGACGCGGGGGCCGAACACGCCGGTCTCGTCGGTCCGGTCGGCGCCGGAGCGCACCGCGGCGGCGCGCGCCACCGACAGCAGATCCTCGGCACGGTCGGGCGAGCCCTGCCGGGCGGCGGCGCTGGCTGCGTTGAACATCAGCGACCCGAACACCCCGACCCGATCCGGATCCGGGCGGGCCATCAACCCGCCGTCGAGGCGCTCGGCGGCGCGCACCGCGATCCGCTCCGCCTCGGCGAGGTCGCCCTGGCGGACCAGCACCCACGCGAGGTAGCGGAGCGCGGCGGCCTCGTCCAGCTCCGGGCGGGTGGTGAACCGGGCGGCGTCCAGCGCGCGGTGCGCGGCGTGCGCCGCGAGGTCGACCAGCCCGAGACGGCCGGACAGCCCGGCCGCCAGTCGGTAGGACGTGGCCAGCAGTCCGGCGGCCTCAGCGGCGTGGTCGTCGGCCAGCGCCCCGACCGCCCGGCGGGTATCCACCATGAGCGCGGGCAACCCCGCCAGGAGTTCGGCGTGGCGCCCCGCGAGGTAGTCGCTCCAGGCGCCGGATGCCGCGTCGTGCAGCTCTGGTAGCGGTAGCAGGTCGACCGGCTCGGCGAGCCCCGGCAAGTCCAGTGCCCGCACCGCGCGGCGGAGCTGCTCGACACCGACGGTGTCCTGCTCCGGTGGTGCGATGCCCAGTAGCCTGCCGGGGTCAATGCCGAGCGCCAGTGCGAACGCCTGGAGAGTGGAGCGTCGGGCGGTGGCGTGCGCGCCGCGCTCCAGCCGGGAGATGGTGTCCACGCTGATCCCGGACGTTTGGGCGAGGTCGTTCTGTGTCAGGCCACGGGCGGTGCGGATGCGGGCGAGGTTCTCCCCGAGCGGCAACATGCACCCAAGCCTAGGACACACTAGGCGCCTAACGCCTAGTTCTGCCGGGCTGCGCCGGTAAGTGCCGGGGTGACGCGGTTCCGCACCGCGATCACTCCCGCGACGCTCACCACATGCCGCCACCGCTCACACCCACCGCCGTCACGGACGCCCGCACCGGCACCGCTCACCTGGTCACCGATGCCGCTGTCGCCGCCGGTCGCCCGGCCGGAAGCTACACCGCACTGTGTGGCGTGTCGGTCCTCGCCACGAGCCTCACCGCCCCGACGGGCCGCCCGTGCCCATCCTGCGTCCGGGTAACGCGGTGAGTGTCCCGTCGCGGCGGTGCGGCGCCTGCGCCGGGCGGATCGGCGGCCGTCACCGGCCGGTTGCGCGATGACCGAGCGGACCTATCCGGCCACGCCGTACCTGCGACGGCTCACGGCGGTGAACGGATGGCAGGGGCAGCTCGTCCGCGACCAGCACGGCCGCCCGGTTGCAATCGTCGCCGTGCGTGTCGGTCCAACCTGGACCGATGCCGTGGCGATTGAAAGCGAGGATCGCACGATCGCGATGCGGCATCGCACGAACGCCGATCGGCTGATCTTGCCGTCCTCGCTGCCGGGCGAGTCCGGTGCGGTGTGGCTGCGCGACGGGCGCTGTGCCGACGTGCTGGCGGAGCTGTTCGAGCTACCGGATGCACGGCCGTGACAGCGACCTTGCCGGTGCGCTGGTCACGATCCGCCTGCGACGGCCGCATCCAGGCGCTGACGACGGCTGCGCGGGCCCGAATGAGCTGATGCGTGCGCGCTCTCAGAGCACAGTATGCGGGAGTGATGCCTCGGCCTTGGGGTGCGACGGAATGCAACCGTGCCCGTCAGCCGGTACGGCACCCACGGTCGCGCCTGCCCTGGCACCATCGTCGCAGGCGGACGGAGGACGGCGTGCCGATTAACGAGCAGGGTTTCCGGGTGCGGGCGCAGGAGCGGACCGCGGCGGCGCGCGACCGTGTGCGACGGATGGCCGCCGCCCTGCAGGACGACGCCCAGCTGGGGGAGCGCCGCGCCGCAACCGAGGCCCGCCTGCGCACTGCGGTGCGCGCACCGCTGACCGCGGTGGCCTCGCCGCGACGCAGCCCGCCGCCGGGCGACGACGACTTCCCCGACAGCTGGCTGCGGTGACCGGCTTCGAGGTCGACCCCGACGAGCTGCGTGCGGTGGCGGACGCGGTCGCCGCGAGCGTACCGACGGTCACCGAGCAGGCGGCCGCGCTGCACGCCGCCGCAGCGCCTGGCACTGCCACCCCGGACGACGCCTACACCGACGCCGCCGCGACGCTGCACCGGCTCGTCGTCGAGTGCGCCGCACGCCTGGAAGCCGTCACCACCGGCCTGGCCGCCGACGCAGCCCGTTACGCGGCGGCGGAGGACGAGACCGTGCGGGGGATCGGGTGATGCGCCCCGGTGACGTCGACGACGTGCTGCGCGTCCTGGTCCGCGCCGTCCCCCTGCTGGCGGAGACGTCCGACCCGCCGGACGAGACCAGAGCGGCGGCCAGGGCAGCCCTGCGCGGTGACCTCACGGCGTTCGCTCGGTCCGACGACATCCTCGACGTCGGCGAGCCCGGGCTGGGTTTCTTCGCGCGGTTCGCGCCGCTGTACTCCCGGTGGACGGGGCGCGCGGTCGACCTCGAGGCCGACGTCGCCGCGCCGTACCGCAGCGTGGCCGGGATCGACCTCGCCGCGCTACGCGGGGACGCGGCGCGCTGC
>JALYQB010000666.1 GCA_030856045.1 Actinomycetota bacterium | reverse complement strand
CCGCTGCGACGCGTGCGGTCCGGCCGGGTCGTCGCGGGCGTGGCGGGTGGGGTCGCGGAGCACCTCGGGGTACCGGTGCTGTGGGCGCGGCTGGCGTTCGCGGTGCTCGCGGGGCTCGGCGGTGCGGGCCTGCTCGCGTACGGCCTGCTCTGGGTGTTCGTGCCCGACGGTCCGGCCACCCCCGACCGGCCGCGCACCCTGCGGGAGCAGCAGCAGGCCGTCGGCCTCGTCGCACTCGGTGTCGGGTTCGCGCTCGCGGCGGCGGCACTGGGCGGGTCGTGGAGCGGGTGGATCACCGGCCCGCTGGGGGTGGCGCTCGTCGGCGCGGCGGTCGTGTGGCGCGAGGCCGACGAGACGCAGCGCAGGCGTTGGTTGCTCGGCGGTGGGCGTGCCACGGTGCTGCGCGTCCTCGCCGGGGTCGGTCTGGTGATCGCCGGCATCGTCGTCTTTTTGCTCAACCAGGGCGACCTGGGGCAGGCACAGTTCGTGCTGCTGGCCGTGGTGGCCACCCTGGTCGGCGTCGTGGTGCTGACGGTGCCGTGGTGGCTGCGCCTCGTCCGGGATCTCGGCGAGGAACGCCGTGCCCGGATCCGCACCGAGGAGCGCGCCGACATCGCGGCACACCTGCACGACTCGGTGCTGCAGACCCTCGCGCTGATCCAGCAGCAGAGCGACTCGGGCCGCGAGGTGCGACGGCTGGCGCGCGGGCAGGAGCGGGAGCTGCGGTCGTGGCTGTACGGCCCGCAGGGCTACGGCGCGGACGCCGCCGAGCCCGCGGTGCTGTCCGCGGCCCTGTCGGCGGTGGCGGGCGAGGTGGAGGACACCTACGCGGTGAACGTCGAGGTCGTCGTGGTGGGGGACTGCGAGTGTGACGAGGTGCTCGCGCCGCTGGTGCTGGCCAGCCGAGAGGCGATGGTCAACGCGGCGAAGCACGCGGGAGTCGGGGAGATCAGCCTGTACGCGGAGGTCGAGCCGGGACAGGTGCACGTGTTCGTCCGGGACCGCGGCAGCGGGTTCGACCCCGCGGCGGTGCCGGCCGACCGGCACGGCCTCGCGGACTCGATCCACGGCAGGATGGAACGGCACGGCGGCACGGTGAAGGTGCGCATCGCTCCGGGAGAGGGCACCGAGGTGCAGCTCGCCATGCCCCGGCCCGAGAGCGGGGACGGACGAGCACCCGCGAGGCAGAGAGGTGAACACCGTGACTGAGCAGGCGACCACGGTCTTCCTGGTCGACGACCACGCGCTGTTCCGCAGCGGCGTGAAGGCGGAGCTGTCCCGGGCCGGGGCCGGTGACCCGGACGGCAGCCCGGGCGTCACGGTGATCGGCGAGGCCGGGTCCGTCGACGAGGCCGTCGCGGGCATCGCCCACCTGCAGCCGCACGTGGTGCTGCTCGACGTCCACATGCCCGACGGCGGTGGGGCCGAGGTGCTGCGCCGGGTGGGGCCCGCGCAGCCCGACGTGGTCTTCCTGGCGCTGTCGGTGTCCGACGCCGCCGAAGACGTGATAGCCGTCATCAGAGCGGGCGCGCGCGGGTACGTCACGAAGGCGATCTCCGGCCGGGAGCTGGTGGACGCGGTGCGCCGCGTGCACGCCGGGGACCCGGTGTTCTCACCGCGGCTCGCCGGGTTCGTACTGGACGCCTTCTCGCAGCGCCCCGGTGCCGCTCCGGTGCGCGACCCCGAGCTGGACCTGCTGACCCCCCGGGAACGCGACGTGCTACGGCTGCTCGCGCGCGGCTACGCCTACAAGGAGATCGCCGCCGAGCTGTTCATCTCGATCAAAACGGTGGAGACCCACGTGTCGAGCGTGCTGCGCAAGACCCAGCTGTCCAACCGCTACGAGCTGTCGCGCTGGGCCTCGGACCGCCGGCTCGTCTGACGGCCCGCCAGGCGCGGGTCAGCCGTCGTCGCCGCCGCGGCCGCTGCTCCCGTTCCCGCCGATTGCCGAGCGGGTGATGATGACGCGACCGTCCGCGGCGCCCATCTCGAGGACGTACGGCTCGGTGAACGTGCTTCCGTCCGGCCGGGTGTAGACGATCGTGAGGGACACGGTGGATCCGTCCGCGCGCACGTTCTGCGCGCTGACGTCACTGAACTGGCTCCAGAACTGCTGGTACCCGCTCCGGCCGCCTGCCTGGTCCTGCACGGCAGGACCGAGGTAGGAGTAGGCCGCGTCGAGCTGGTCGGGCAGCAGGGCGTAGTAGTCGCGCACGCTCTGCTCGAACTGCTCCGGGCCCGGCTCGGCCGGGGGCGCGGACGTCGGTGGCGGCGCGACGGGGGCCGGGGTGGGCGTCGTCGGTGCCGGGGTCGTCGGTGGCGGTGCGGTGGCCGGCGG
>JALYQB010000651.1 GCA_030856045.1 Actinomycetota bacterium | reverse complement strand
TGGTACCTGAAGCGCGAGGGCTTGGTCGACATCACGGACTCACCGGTGCTCGACTACTACCTCGTCTTGACCGGCCCTGCTTCGGCCGCGATGTCTTCGCGGCGTACCGTGCGTCCGTGGTGCGTCGGGTCTGTCTACCTGTTCGACGCCCAGCAGCTGGTCGAGGAACAGCGTTCCCGTGGAGTCAAGATCGGCATCGCATCAAGCATTCGCGCTGCGCAGTGGGTAGCGGCCGAGATTTACCCAGGTGCTATCAATCGCTCGCTCCTGTTGTCGCCAGCGCAAGCCGAGCTGCTCGAACTCTTCGCCCCTTCTCGATCGACGTCCGCCTCTTCGTCCCGAACTCCCGGCGACATGGCCCCATGATGTCTCATGCGCTGGTCAGGCGCAGTGGTGGCGTCGACGCAGATCGCTCCGGGCGCCTCGGTTGCTGTACTTCTCTGCTGTACTGCCGTCGCTCCCTGGCATGGAATGTGTGCTGTGGTGGTGCGGCCTCAGGCTGTGTCGGCGAAAACCAGGGAACCCGCTAGGATAGTGCCTTCTCCAGTCGAGCTATCTCCCTTACATACTCGTCCATGACATCCTCATCGATCGTCAATGCCAGCGCCAACTCGATATGAACTGGTTCGGTATCGTTCCGCAAGGCCAAAGAGGGAATCTTGCCGATCCGTGACCACACTATCAATAAACTCCCGGATCTCCCTTGCGGGTCGACCCGCAACCCGAGCCGCCAGCCCAAATGCTCGCGACATTCTTTCCGAAACGCGCGTCCCTCGTAGATCGGCGGCCCAATTCAAAAGCTCTTCATAGACACCTACGATCCGCTTGGCGGAATGCTCGATAAAGATAGGGTTTCCCGGTTGACCGGGCGGTCCGAATGCCTGCTCTTGCGCTTCTTCTGCCAATACAGGCATCATACCATCAGGTATAGACTGCACGTCATTCCAAGCATTCCCGAGATAATTGATTGCCTCATGGTCATCGAGGTACCGGCTCGTACGAGCTGCGTAACCCACCTGGAAATCGCGCCACTTCAACTCAAAATCATCCTTGCCTTTCTTCAAAGCTCCCGCAAAGAGCAGGTACTCCCAGAACGGTGGTCGCTGTACTAGCAGCTCGTGTTTCTCTTCGAGATCACGAGGCACCCAGGTGATCGGCTCACGCCCAAATTCACGGTCCGGCTGCTCCAGTTTCTCTAGTATTAAGTCGAGCTGTTGCAGAATGTCACCTGCCAGCAGGCTGGGGAACAATTCGCGAACAGTCTTGTACTTCTGCAAGACGTCTGCGAGGTAATCGGCTCCGCGCCAGGACACATCAATTCTGGCCGCACTGCCCAGAGCAACTACGGACTGTGCTGTTGCCTCTGTGATTGGATAGTTGCAGACAAAGGTCCAGCGCTCGACTTCCCAATCCCCGGTAGTGTTGAGTTCGACCGCCTTGCGAAGATCGCTTATCATCTTGCTCCTGATCTCCTGATCAAGGCCCTTATTCTGGACCCTTTTAAAGCAATGAAAAGCGAACATCTGCTTGTAGGATTTCAGATAACCGTCATTGCCTCTATCCGGCCTGTCGTCGTCAATCAGTAAGAAATCATCGCCGTGCTCAGCGCGTAGAACGGCGTTGCACAGCCGAGTGAATTCCTGCGGGACTGTCATGAGCTCAACCTGTGCCTGCAAGTTCATTCGTTGATGGTACATGAGGTGACCGAGAGCCACAGCGTCAAACGGACACCAAAGTGACGAGCAAGCCCACCAGCGCGGACGGCAAGGCCGCCGCCTGATGAGCACGGACAAGACGACCAAGGTGGAGCCACCAAGGACGTTGATGCAGGCACACACGGCCCTCGTGCGGATCCGGCCGAAGAGCACGGCGCCGCTGGCGGCGCGGAAAACCTATTACGAGCAGTCGGTGGCGTTGTATCGGGAGATCGCCGAGATCAATGGTGCCACCAGTGCTGTGCGTCAGGCGGCGATGACAGCGATACGGCGCGTCAAGTCGGCGGCGGTACTGTCACGACATGCTGTGAGCATGCGTGTCAAGTCGGTGCGCATGACGGTCTTGATGTGGTGTCCCACCACGGAGAGACCTTCTGCCGTGGTCACGGCGTCCTCAGCGAGCTTGAGTCCCTTTGTCCGCTCACCGGCCCTCAGGTTCAGTTCAGCGGCCCGCGAGGTAGCAATGAGAGCACGTGAACGGTATTGCACTGATGTCGGGATGGCAACCATGGCAGCGGGTACCGCCCGATCCAAGAATGCGGGTTCGTGCACTGACAGCTCTCGAAAAGTCGCCGAGATTAGGGCGGCTGGCCCAAGGATGTTGAATGACGTCAACCACGGCGGCAATCGACGGTCATCGGCGTGGTGCTTTTCGTAGAGATCGCGTGCTCTATTTACGTATTTGGTCGCCTCGTCAGGGATTCCCAGCATCGCGTACAGCCACGCCTGATGAATCGCGGTGTCCGACGCCGGAAGACCGTGAGGCATAGCGACGTCTGCGAGCTCCGCTAGTTTAAGCCCGTCATTAACGTTTCCTTCGCGCCCGTCAACACGTGCATGGAATAGCAACGCGGTTGCCATCAAAGAGCGGTTGTCCGCTTCTTTGGCGAGTTTGAGCGCGCGAGCGAACATAGCCCTTGCTGCCCTGACGTTACCGGTATTCGCTCGTGACCCTCCCGCCACCATGTAGGCATCGGCTACCGCGGTCAGAAGTGGACCCCGCACAGTGTCTGCCATATCTGCTTTCAGCAGCCGGTAGATGTCGGGAAGCTCACGGCCGAGAAAATCGGCGCTGCTCCCGTAACCGTGGACGCTGTCCTGCAAGCGGGCGAACGCGGTCAGGTCACGGACACGCCTGACATCATCAACTCCAACGCTCGACCTCATCTCAGGGCAGGTGAACGGAATGACAAACTCGCTGACCGGTCCGAGGACGGCCGATCCGAACACCGCCGCGGCGCCGTTGGCCACGAACCGTCGCCGTTCCATCTCGTCATCCTCCTTCCCCCATCACCACCGGTTTCTGCCTCCCCCGGTTCAGGTTCGGGCTTTCCGTTGCTGTCAGGGTTGCCCGTGAACGCGATACCCAGGTAGCCACGGGGAATACTCAGCCTCGCCGAGTAACGCTCCAGGACAGCGTACATCTGCACATCGCGGCCGTGGATGATCTCGTGGATCTGCGACTGGGAGCAGTCGAGCAGCCCCGCTAATTGCCGCTGGCTGAGTACCCGACCGGCCCCTTCCAATCCTCCCGTCAGGAAAGCGAAGATCATCCCGAAATCGTGCTTGACCAGCGCTGCCCGCAGCTCGGGAAGCTCCCACAACTCGGGGTCCAACTCCATGACGCCGGTACCTCCCGTCACCACGATCATGCCAGCGCACGTAGCGTAGCGCTCCCCGCGTAATGCCGATCACTACCCCCGGCGGGGCCACTGGAAGGATGGGCATCAGCTTGTTGCACCGCCGGATGTACCCGCGGTAGCCGTCGAGCGTGGTCTCCTCGGCCTCGTGCACCGCAGCCGCACAGCGGACCGGGTGACCGTGGATCGCCGCACACAGATCCTCGCCGCGGTCGCCGCGGTCGCTGCGGCGGACCCCGGGCTGCCGGCGGTGGGCGCGGGCGCGGTGGTAGAAGCGGTGCTCAGTCACCCGGCGGTGACCCAGGAACTGGCAACGGCACTGGCCGCCGACCCGGCCGTCCGGTTCGTGGGCGCGGCACGTCGCTCGGTGCAGGCGCCTGTGCCGTCGTCGGTATCGGCGAGGTCGATGACGACCTGGCCACGATGATCTGCTCGACTGGCTCGGTGGCGGCTCGATGGAGAGCTACCCGACGCCGGTTACCTTGACCGCCGAGCCGCCGGAGCCCGAGGTGGCTTGGGGCGCGCGGTGTCGATGGCGTGAAATTCGGCGGAGTACGTGGTGTAAACCGGTAGCGGCTCGTGCTTGTGCGATTACCGTGGGTCCACCAGTCTTGCCGGAGCCGGAGGGGTTTCGTGAGTGAGTCGAACCTGATGCAGCAGGAAGCGACGAACGTCCCGTTGGTCGGCTGTCTGACCCGGTTGGGCTGGACCCCGGAGCAGTTCGCCTCTCATCTCAACCGGCTGGCCCGCTCGTTGCGGCTCCCGGTGCCCGAGTTGCATCCGAAGACGCCGCGGCGATGGCTGACCGCCCGCCTGCCCAGTACCCGACCGTGTGTGCCACGCCAACCCTGGCCTGGGCTGGTGTGCACTCTGTTGTCACGTCATCTCCAAGAGTCCGTGACCCTGGCATCCTTGGGGTGGCAGATGAGCGCGGGTGCGCTCTACGTACCAGCCGACGACGGTATGCACCACCCGTGGGACCCTCGGGGGGTGATCGTGTCGTTGCGGGAGGTCTTGGAGGCGCAAGGCATGGACCGACGACACTTCGTGGTTATCAGCGGTACGGCGTTGACGGCGTTCGCCCATGACTGGTTGCTCGACCCGGTGCGGGTGGCTGCCGCTGTTCAGGGCAAGCGAGTGGATCACGCTGTGGTCGACGACCTGGAGGGAGTTGCCGAAGCCCGCCGTCGCCTCGATGACGCGCTCGGTGGTGGCACGGTGTTTCGCGCGGTTCGCGAGGACCTGCGCCTGGTGACCGAGATACTGGGTAACGCCGGCTACACGGAGGCCGTCGGCCGGCGCCTTTACGCGGTAGCTGCTGAGTTCGCCCGGCTCGCCGGGCTGCTGGCAGTTGACGGCAACAACGCGGCTCAGGCGCAGCGCTACTTCATGGCTGGGCTGCGTGCCGCGCATAGCAGCGGTGACCGCGCGCTCGGCGCCAACATCCTCGGATTCATGAGCAAACAGGCTAGAGATCAGGACCCGCGTGATGCGGTTCGGTTGGCTGAGTCTGCGTTGTCTGGCACAACGGGCCTCACCCCGGCAATGGAAGCCTGGATCCAGGGCCGGCTCACCACCTCGGCCGCATGCGTCGGTGATAGGGCTACCGCCGATCGGGCGCAAGAGCGCATGTTCGAACTCACGGCCGCTGTTGATCCGGCTACCGAGCCGCCGTGGATTTACTGGTGGTCAGACGCTGAGGCCCATTACCACGCTGGTCAGTCAGCTTTAGCTCTCGGGCGGGCCCGGCCGGCTGAAGCCCATTTCCGGGACGCCTTGGTTCGCATTGATCCGACATTTCCTCGCGATCGCATCAACATACTCATCAAGCTGGCGCTGGCGCGAGTGCATCTCCATGAGCTGGATGGTGCATGTCGAGCTGCCGGCGAGGCGGGTGCGCTGCTGCGGCGGCTCGACTCGCAGCATAAGCGCACCCGCCTCGCCGAGTTCCGGCAGGTAGTGCAGCCTTACGCCAACACCGCGCAAGTCAAAGACTTCGACGCCAGGTTTGCGGATCTGATCAGCTCCACCTCAGCCTGACCCGAAGGGGGATTCACGTGCCCGAGCACCCCGCCTCATCGTGGCGTGATCCATTATTCAGCACTGGCGACCGGTTTCCTCTCGGCCCACCGCGCGGAATCATGGACAATTGTCACGAAGGACCGAGTGGCCCGGCTACTCGGCCGTTCTCACTTCGTCAGGTGGTGGCTGGCGCCCGGCTCGACGCGCCGCCTCCCTGGCGCTACACCTACTGCCACGAGCGGCAGGTGGCCCTGGTGTACGACGAGGATGGCTCGATGATTCCCTTGCTTAGGCACACCAGACCAGGTGCAACGCCAGGCGCGACGTCGGGCGCCGGTGACGGCCAAGGACCGAATCCACCACCGGAGGAGGTCGGTCATCCGGATCATCAGGCCGACTGAGCATGACCGTTCTGATTCTGGCCCGAGATCTCGACTCGTCCGCTGATCGGATGGTCGAGGCGTTGGACGAGCGTGGGGTGCCAGTATTCCGTACCGATCTGGCAGCCTTCCCGCAGGCCTTGACCCTGGATGTTCAGCTTGGCCCGGATGGCTGGGACGGGGTACTGGCTACCGATCACCGTGAGGTGCGGCTGAGCGATATCCGTTCGGTATGGTATCGCCACCCGTCGAATTTCGTGTTCCCTGCGGGCATGTCCGGTCCGGAACGGCGGCACGCTACCGCCGAAGCTCGCTGTGGGCTGGCGGGAGTGTTGACCAGCCTTGAGGTGTTGTGGGTCAACTACCCGGCGAAGGAATCGGACGCTCTCAAACCACGGCAGCTCCAGGTAGCCCGCCGATGTGGATTAAAGGTACCGGAGGCGCTGGTGACCAACCGGCCCGAGAGTGTGCGCGACTTCGCACGGAGCGTCGATGGTGCGCTCGCCGGTAAGACTTTGGCGGCCGCACTGCTGGTGGAGTCGGGTCGACTGCAGATGGCCTATACCCGCCGTATCGATCACGCCGAACTGGATGACCTCGCCGGGGTGAGTACCACGGCACACCTTTTCCAGCCGTTCTTGCCGAAGTCGTGGGAGGCCCGGGTGACAGTAGTCGGCGACCGAGTGTTCGCCGCAGCGATTCACGCCGGATCTGACGTCGCCGCAGTGGACTGGCGGGCCGACTATGACAGCCTCGACTACTCGGTGGTTAAGCCACCCGAGCTGGTCACCGCCGGGATGCCGGCTTTTATGAAGACTTTCGGATTGTCGTTTGGCGCATTTGATTTCGGGGTGACCCCGAACGAGGAGTGGATCATGCTCGAGTGCAACCCCTTCGGCGCCTACGGGTGGCTGGAGGACGCGTTGGACCTGCCGATCACCGGGGCATTGGCCGATGTTCTCGTGAACGGAACCATCCCATGAGTCATCCCACGGACCTCAGCTCGGACGAGCAGAAACTGGCCGAGGCCCGGCTGCGCAAGCTGGCCGAGATGTTCACCGCGGACGAAACATTGCACACGCCGCAGTGGCGGGAGGTCTTCGAGCGCACCTGGCGGCACCCCTACGTCCCCAGCTACTACCCTGAACTCGGCGCGCCCTGCCTGGTGTCGATCGACCCACAGCGGCGCGCTGAGTGGCTGGCAGCGGTGTACAGCAACCAAACCTTGATCACCAAAGTAGTGCAGCTACCACTGTCGCGGGCCTTGCGACCCGGCACATATCCGATGTTCACCAGCTCGTCGACCTTGCCGTCGCTGCTGCTGACCATGCTGGAAGCACTGGAGGTCTCCGATGACGCCCGGGTCCTGGAGGTCGGCACCGGCACCGGATACAACACCGCGCTGCTGTGCGAGCGGCTAGGCAGCGAGCAGGTCACCAGTGTGGACATCGATCCCGAACTCGTAGAGCTTGCCGCCGAGCGGCTGAGCGCCAACGGCTACACCCCGACGCTGGCCGCCATCGACGGTGCTGGTGGCTACCCACCGGGCGCACCGTACGACCGGATCATCGCCACCTGCGCCGTGCCGGCCATTCCCCCGGCCTGGCTGGAACAGAGCGTGCCGGGCGCGATCATCCTGGCCGACATACACGGCCCGCTCGGAGGCACCCTGGCCCGGCTGACCGTCGATGGCGACGGCGTAGCCACCGGACGCTTCCTTCCCGACTGGGCCGGGTTCATGTGGCTGCGACACACCCTGGACTTCCCGCCGCCCGCCGTGGTCTGGGAGGTGGAGGGTGACCCGGTGGAGTCGGTCACCGACATCGATCCAACATTCCTGCGGTCACACAGCCTCTTCAGCTTCGTCACCCAGTGGCACCTGCCGGACGTCACCTGGGGGCAGATCACCGAGAACGGCGCCCCCGGCATCCAACTCTGGGCACCCGACGGCTCCCGGGCCGCAGTCCACAGCACCCCGAGCGAGGGCGGCTTCCTGGTCAACCAGGCGGGTCCCCGTCGACTATGGGATCGCGTTGAGCAAGCCAACGAGTTCTGGCAGCAATCAGGGCGACCCAACTATGACCGCTTCGGCATCACCGCCACCCTCACCGAGCAGTACATCTGGTACGACCACCCGGACAGCAAGCATCGCTGGTCACTGCCCGGCGTAGCGCACCAACGGTAATCGCACAAGCACCGAATGTCCCGGACTTACACCAAATGCTCCTCCCGATTTGACCCTGCCCACCAGCCGCACCGCCATTGTGGTTGGCATGACCGTTGCAGATTTGTTGAGCCTGGTTCCCGTCCTGGCTGTCGCCTATGGGGTCATCCTGTGCGTCGTCGTGCTGAGCACCGGGTGGCGGATGCTCAATGACCGGATGCCGCGCAGGTTCCGGCGGCGCGCCGTGGTCCCTCCGGCAGGCACCACCGAGCACGACATCCGGGTCGTATCCCGATGACGGGTGCGGCGCTGGTGTTGAGGGTGGTTGATACCAGCACGCAGAAGTCACATCTGGTGGGTATCGACGTTGCGGCGCTGCATCGGCGTTCGGGGCGTTACCCCGCGCTGTGTGGGGCTGAGGTGTGTTCGGCCAGCCTCACCACCGAACCGTCCCAGCATTGCCGGGAGTGTCGGATACGGGCGGAAGGGGGATGTGGTGGAGCTGCGCAGCGAAGGAGAGTTCTTTCGAAAATCCCTCGCCTTCCGCGCCTGCGATGGTTCGGCCGCCATGCTGCTCGTTTTCGCAGGACGAAAGGCAATAGGGATCACTTCAGGCGTCGGACGGTGGGGCGGGTGTCCCATCGGTAGTGCGTGCGTGCTCGTTGGATGAGGCGACGGACCGTGACGAATACGGAGGCAAGGTAGAAGTCGAAGTCGAAGTCGAAGTCGAAGTCGAAGTCGAAGTCGAAGTCGAAGTCGAAGTCGACGTCGACGTCGACGGGCCTGGCCTTCGCTGCCGCCCTGCGCGGTTCGGGGTGCCCGAGGAAGTGCTGACCGACAACGGCAAGCAGTTCACCGACCGCTTCGGCAAGGGTGGGCAGGTGCTGTTCGACCGGATCTGCCGGGACAACGGCATCGCCCACCGGCTGACGGCGCCCTCTTCCCCGACCACCACCG
>JALYQB010000650.1 GCA_030856045.1 Actinomycetota bacterium | reverse complement strand
CTCTTTAGGTCATAGGCCATTACAAGATCGAACACCAGGCGACACGCCGAGAAACGCCAGCTCAGCCCACTCAGGACCGGCTCGCCACAAGCTCAAGATCGAACTAGCCAGGAAACTCGGGCTAGGGTGTGGCTGTGTGCGTGCTGTCCGACGAGTGGGACGGCCCGCTAGCCGATATCGCGGCGCCGCAACCCGGCAAGCCCCGTGGCGAGCAGCACGCACGCCACCGCGGCCAACGTCACCAGCGGGACCGCGGTGAGCTCAGCTGCCGGGAGCTGCGGGACGTGCTGGAAGGGCGACACCCCGCTGACCCACCCGGGCAGCCCCAACAGCGGGCCGAGTATCGCAACGACGAAGCAGCCTCCGAGCAACGCCCACCCCGCGGCGGCGGCACGGGGTGCGACGCCGATCAGCGTCACTATCGCGCCGACGAGCACCCACACCGCCGGCGCGTGCACCAGCGCGGCGCCGAGCAGCCGCAGTACCTGCCCCGTACCGCCGCCCACGGCCGCGTATCCCAGGCCGGTGCCCAGCCCGCCGGCGGCGAGGACGACCGCGCTGCCCAGCAGCGCCACGGTGACATGGGCCCCCGCCCACCGTGACCGCGACAGCGCCGTGGCCAGCAGCGGCTCCGCCCGGCCCGCGGTCTCCTCGATCCGCGGCCGCAGCGCCGCCTGCACGGCGTACCCGGAGCCGATGAGCGCCAGGATGAGCAGCGCCGTGCCGAGGAAGGCGTCGGTCAACCCGGCTCCGGCAGACCCGAAGAACTGGGCCATGTCGTCGCTTCCCGCCACCAGGTCGCCGATGTCCGGCGCGATGGAGCCGTAGGCGACGCCGACCAGGAACACCGCCGCGCTCCAGGCGGCGAGGCTCCCGCGCTGTAGCCGCACGGCGAGACCGAGCGGCCGGAGCAGGCCTGCCGACGCGAACCCGGGGCCGGGCCGCGGGCGGACGAGGCCGGCGCCGACGTCGCGCCGTCCGCCGAGCACCACGGCGCCCGCGCCCAGCGATGCCACCGCACCGAGGGCGAGTAGCAACGGCCAGGTCCGCTCCCCCGCGAACGGCTGTGCCGCCTGCGCCCACCCGATGGGCGAGAACCACGACAGCGTGCCGTCCCCGACGTCACCCGCCGCGCGGAGCACGAAAGCGGCGCCCAGGACGGTGATCGCCAGGCCGTACGCGCCGCGGGTGTGCTCGGTGACCTGCGCGGTCAGCGCGGTGACGGCCGCGAACACGAGGCCGACGGAGCCGATGCCTGCGCCGAGGGTGAGCGCTCCCACCACGGGCAGTCCGAGAGCGACCAGCCCGCCCGCGATCACTGCGGCCAGCAGCACGTCGGCGGCGGCAGCGACGCCGAGCGCGGCGGCCAGCGGCGCGTGCCGACCGGTGATGGCCGCGCGCACCAGCTCGGTGCGCCCACTCTCCTCCTCCGCCCGGGTGTGGCGGCCGACGAGGAAGATGTTCATCAGCGCGACCACGACGCCGCCGAACGCACCGACCTCGAACGCGATGCGCCCGCCGAGGGTGCGCAGGCCCTGCGCCGGGCCGTTCATCACCAGCGCGGTGGGGTTGTTCTCGACGACGACCGCGGCGGCGGCGAGAGCGGCAGGGGTCGGGTAGAGCCCGCGGATGGTGGCGGCGGTCACCACCACGAGCGCGACGATCGAGCCGATCCACACCGGGAGGCGCACGCGGTCACGGCGCAGCGCCAGCCGGGCGAGGGACGGCGCGCCGGTCAGGGCGCTCATCGCGTCGCCCCGGCGGGTACCTGTCCGGCAGGTGCGTCCTCGTCGTAGTGCCGCAGGAACAGTTCTTCGAGGGTCGGCGGGCGGCTCGTCAGGCTCTGCACACCGAAGCCGGTGAGGTGCCGCAGCATCCCGTCGAGCTGGGCGGTGTCGACGTCGAACCATGCCCGCAGCCCGTCGAGCCGCAGGTCGTGGACCCCCGGCAGCGCGGCGAGGTCACCGGGCGGCCGCGCGGTCTCCACGGTGATCGCGGTGCGGGTGAGGTGGCGCAGCTGGGTCAGGGTCCCGGTCTCCACGGTGCGGCCCAGCCGGATGATGCTCACCCGGTCACACAGCGCCTCGACCTCGGCGAGGATGTGGCTGGAGAGCAGCACCGTGCGGCCCCCGGCCGTCACCTCCCCCACGCACTGCTGGAAGACGGCCTCCATGAGGGGGTCGAGGCCGGAGGTGGGCTCGTCGAGCACGAGCAGCTCCGCGTCCGAGGCGAGCGCCGCGACCAAGGCGACCTTCTGGCGGTTCCCCTTCGAGTACGTCCGCGCCTTCTTCGTGGGGTCGAGGTCGAAGCGCTCCAGCAGGTCGTCGCGCCGCGCCCGGTCCAGACCGCCGCGCAGCCGCCCGAGAAGGTCGACCGCCTCTCCCCCGGTGAGCCCAGGCCACAGGCTGACGTCGCCCGGGACGTACGCGAGCCGCCGGTGCAGGGCAACCGCGTCGCGCCAGGGGTCTCCCCCGAGCAGGGTGGCCCGTCCTGCATCCGGCCTGAGCAGCCCGAGCAGCACGCGGATCGTCGTGGACTTCCCCGAGCCGTTCGGGCCGAGGAAGCCGTGGACCTCGCCGGTAGCGACGTCGAGGTCGAGCCCGTCGAGAGCGCGCGTCCGGCCGAACGTCTTCACCAGACCGGAGGTGGAGATGGCTGTGGTCACCCCGCGCACATTACACACTTTTCATATGTTTGTGAATAGTTCGAATGTTGTACAGTGCCGCTGTGAGCGCAGACCCCCAGGACACGGAAGCCCCGGACGACGTCCTGCTGCGGTTCGTCGAGCGGTTCGCGGTGGTGCTCGGCGAGGCGGGGCTGCCTCGGATGCCGGCGCGGGTGTTCGCCTACGTCCTCGCCGACGACGCCGACCGCTACACCGCCGCAGAGCTCGCACACGGCCTGCGGGTCAGCCCCGCCGCCATCTCCGGAGCGGTGCGGTGGCTGGTCCGGGTCGGGCTGCTCGGCAAGGAGCGCGCGCCCGGGTCGCGCGCCGACCAGTACCGGATCTACGACGATGACGTCTGGTACGCCATCTCGATGCAGCGGGTGCCGCTGCTGCGCCGCTGGGAGGAGAGCGTCGCGGAGGGCGTCGCGGCGCTCGGGTCCGACCGCCCCGGCGGGCGCAGGCTCCGCGAGACCCAGGAGTTCTTCGCGTTCATCCGCACGGACACCCCCCGCATGCTGCAGCGTTGGCAGGAGCACAAACGCCGCGTGTTCGACGGCAGCTAGGCGACGTCGCCGCGGACGAGCGAGTCCTGCATCGCGGCAGCGACCGCGTCACAGCCCGCCGTGTCCGCCGCGGCGCGCCAGGCGGCGTCCGGCAGCTCCGGCGATGCTCCCACGGACCGGTAGCAGCTGACGCGGCGCAGCACGCCGTCGACGCCGGGGACGGCGAGCGCCACCAGCGGGCGCAGGTCGGGCACCGGCACCGTGATGCGCCAGCGCTCCCGCAGCAACCGGCTCAGCGTGACGCGGCCGCTCTCGCCCGGACGCGACGGCGCCCCGGGCAGGGTGAGGCCTGCGGGGCCCGGGACGAGCGACACCGTCCCCGGCTGCGTCCGCGTCCGCACCCAGGCCACCTCCTCGCGGACCGCGCGCTGCCCGGCCGGGAGCCATTCGGCGAGCCGGTCGGCGAGCCGCGCCGGATCGGTGTCCCGCAGCAACGGCACGGAGAGCTGGCCGCGACGGCCCAGCACGTCGAGCTGCGCTGCGAGCGGGTCCAGCACGCTGCCGGGGTCGAGCACCCCGCATGGCTTGTCCGCCAGCTCGAGGGCGTGGTCGGTGAGCAGGTCGAGCAACGGCACCAGGGTGTCCACCCCACCCGGCAGCACGACCACGGCGTCGGACAGCAGCCGCACCGCCGCCGTGCGGGCCGCGTGGTCCGTCACCCGGCGGCAGTCCGAAGCGGGCTCGGTCGGCTCGGCGCCGCGGGCCAGCACCGCGACGATGTCCACGCCGGCCAGCACGGCCGATCGGGCCAGTTCGGCCCCGACCGGACCGGTCGTCCCGTCGACGAGCCCCCAGCACCGGCGGCCGAGCTCGACACCCCATGCCCGTGCGGCCTTGGACAGCGCCGGGTCAGCCGGGCCGCCGGGTCCGCCCAGGACACCGATCCGCACGAGCGCAACCGTAGCGTTGACATGGCGGGATGCCAGTGCGCCGTCGCGACAGCAGGTGGCGCGCCCGTAGACTCGACCCGGACATTGCCGTTCAGGAGGAGTTGACGACCTCGGTGCCTGCCGCATCGACACCGGGCTGCAGTAGTGGGCCGGGCCACCGGCCCGGCGCCCCCGGATCCCGCATCACCCGCGGGACGGCCTGATGGACGTCCTGCTCATCGCACTCGGGTTGCTCGGTGTGGTGGCCCTCACCGCAGGCACGTTCGTCTGCGTCGCTGCCGAGTTCTCCCTCACCGCCCTCGAGCGGACCACCGTCGACTCCCACGAGGCGGCGGTCGGCGACCGCCGCGCCCGGCAGGTCAAGCGGGCGCACAGCACCCTGTCGTTCCAGCTCTCCGGGGCGCAGGTCGGCATCACGATCACCACGCTGGTCACCGGCTACGTCGCCGAGCCCGCGATCGGGCGGTTGCTCCGCCCGGCCCTCGCGGCACTCGGCGTGCCCGACGGCGCGGTCGGTGCGGTGTCGCTGACCCTCGCGCTGACCCTCGCCACCGGCCTGTCGATGGTGTTCGGGGAACTGGTGCCGAAAAACCTCGCGATCGCGCAGCCGCTGCCGACCGCGCGGGCCGTCGCCGGCTTCCTCGCGGCGTTCTCCGCGGTGTTCCGCTGGCTGATCTCGGGGTTGAACGGCGCGGCGAACTGGATCCTGCGCCGCCTCGGCGTCGAGCCGGTCGAGGAGCTGCGGTCGGCCCGGTCCCCGCAGGAGCTCGGTTCGCTGGTCCGCAGCAGCGCGGAGCAGGGCTCGCTGGACGAGGGCACGGCCACGCTGCTCGACCGGTCGCTGCGGTTCGGCGAGCGCACGGCGGAGGAGCTGATGACCCCGCGCGTGCGCGTCGAGGCCCTCCGGGCGGACGACTCCGTGCTGGAGCTGATCGACGTCGCGCGGCGCAGCGGGTTCTCCCGGTTCCCGGTGCACGGCAGCGATCTCGACGAGGTCCGCGGCGTCGTGCACGTCAAGCAGGCGTTCGCCGTGCCCGCCCCGCAGCGCGCCGACCGGACGGTCGGGTCGCTGGCCAGGACCGTGCCGACCGTGCCCACCTCGCTGGACGGCGACGCGCTGCTCGACCGGCTGCGCGGCCAGGGCCTGCAGGTCGCCGTCGTGGTCGACGAGTACGGCGGCACCGCGGGCATCGTCACCCTCGAGGACCTCGTCGAGGAGATCGTGGGCGACGTCCGCGACGAGCACGACCGCCTCGAGGTGCCGCAGGTCCGGCCGCTGGGTGAGGGGAGCTGGATGATCTCCGGCCTGCTGCGTGACGACGAGATCATCGACGCCACCGGGTTCCGGATGCCCCAGGGCGGCTACGAGACCGTGGCGGGCCTGGTCCTGGACCGGCTCGGCCGCATCCCCGACGTCGGCGACGACGTCGCCCTCGACGGCTGGCGGCTCACGGTGATGCGGATGGACCGCCACCGGGTGGCTGACCTCCGGCTGGCCGCGACCGACGCCGCCCGCTCCGATGCGGCGCAGCCTGCGGAGGAGGTGGCGCAATGAGTGACGGTGTGGCGATGCTGGTGGCCGTCGCGCTGCTCGCGGGCAACGCCTTCTTCGTCGGCGCGGAGTTCTCCCTCATCACCGCCCGGCGCGACCGCCTGGAGGGGCTGGCCCACGCGGGGTCCGCGGGTGCCCGCACCGTGATCCGCGCCGGCGAGAACCTGTCGATCATGCTGGCGGCCGCGCAACTCGGCATCACAGTCTGCTCGCTCGGCCTCGGCTCGCTCGGGGAACCGGCGGTGGCCCACCAACTCGAGCGCGTCTTCGACCCGCTCGGGATCCCCGAGGTGGTGCTGCATCCTGTCTCGTTCGTGATCGCGCTCGGCATCGTGACCGTGCTGCACATCCTGCTCGGCGAGATGGTGCCGAAAAACATCGCGATCGCGGGGCCCGAGCGCACCGCGCTGTGGATGGTGCCGCCGCTGGTCCTGTGGGCGCGGGTGACGCGGCCGGTGATCGCGGCACTGAACTGGATCGCGAACCATGTACTGCGAGCGTTCGGCGTCGAGCCCAAGGACGAGCTCGAGACCGCCTACACCCCGGACGAGCTCGCGAACATGATCGCCGACTCCAGCCGCGAGGGCCTGCTCGACAGCCAAGAACACCGACGGCTCACCCAGACCCTGTCCACCGCCCGGCGCACCGTGGCGGACGTGCTGGTGCCGATCGACCGGGTCAGGACCGTTCCGGCCGAGCCGGTGCTGGGCGACATCGAGCGCGCCGTGGCGGACACCGGTTTCTCGCGCTACCCGCTGCGCGCCGACACCGGCGCTCTCGTCGGGTACCTGCACGTGAAGGACGTGCTGGCGCTGGCGGGCGAGGACCCGCAGACGCCGGTGCCCCCGGTGAACGTCCGGCCGCTGCCGGAGGTGTCCGCTGCGGCGAAGCTCGACGAGGCCCTCGCCGGGCTGCGCCGCTCGCGGAGCCACCTCGCCCGGGCGGTGGGCACGGACGGCGCCACGGTCGGCGTGGTCACGCTCGAGGACCTCGTGGAGGAGTACGTCGGCACGGTCCGCGATGCCACGCACGTCACGCGCCCGTGACTCCCGTGGTGGTGGTCGGCGCGGGGATCGCGGGCATCGCGTGCGCCCGGGTGCTGCAGGAGGCGGGGCTGCCGGTGCGTGTCCTGGAGCGGGCGCGCACGCCCGGCGGGCGCATGGCGAGCCGTCGCCATGGTCAGCGCCCCGTCGACATCGGCGCCGCGTACTTCACCGCCCGCGACGCGCAGTTCTGCGCGCTGGTGGCGCGGTGGGCCGGCCGTGGCCTGGTGCGGGAGTGGACCGACACGCTAGCCGTCCGGGACGGTGACGGCTCGTGGCGGGACGCGCCGGGACCCGTGCGCTGGGCAGCCCCGGACGGGCTGCAGGCACTGGTCGCCGACCTCGCCGACGGGCTCGACGTCCGGTGCGGGCACCTCGTGTGCGAGGTGGGTCCGGGACCGCACGTGGACGGGGACCCGGCGCGCGCCGTGGTGCTGGCGATGCCCGACCCGCAGGCTGCGCGCGTGCTGGACCCGGTCCTCGCCGCGGCTCGGGTCGTACGGGACCGCCGGTGGGAACCGGTCCTCACCCTCACCGCGGCGTTCGCGCAGCGGCGGTGGCGGCGGCTGCCCGCGGCGTTCGTCAACGACCACCCGGTGCTCGCCCTCGTCGCGGACGACGGT
>JALYQB010000629.1 GCA_030856045.1 Actinomycetota bacterium | reverse complement strand
GGGCGGGCGTCGTGCCCGCGTTCGCGTGCGCGGCCGAGCCGACGGTGCCGCAGGCCGTCTCACGGCTCCGGGCGGCGGGCGCTCGTCGCGTCGCCGTCGCGTCGTGGTTCCTCGCACCCGGGCTGCTGCCGGACAAGGTGAAGCGCCTCGCGCGGGAGTGCGGCGCCGACACGGTCGCCGACCCGCTGGGTACGCACGCCACCGTCGCCGCGGTGATCGGCGACCGGTACGACGTCACGCGCGAGTGCTCGGCAGCGTCCTAACCAACGGCGACCGGTCGGAGGTTCGGGACCCGGAGGCAGGTGAGTTCGCAACGTTGATGACTGATCCGGCATCACACGGGCGCGTTGATGCCAGATTCGTCATCAACGAAACTCACAGTGCCCGTCTCTGCTGGCGCTACCCAGCGTCACCATCGCCCGGAGCGCGTATCGGGTCACAGCATGCCGGACCAGCTCAGTGCGTCCGGCGTGACGGCGTCCGGCGTGACGACGGTGGGCTGCGCTGCCTCGTCGTAGGGTCCGGGTTCATGAGTGAACTGGTGCACCGGTCCGTCGAGGCCGGGATCGCGACGATCACCCTGGACTCCCCCGCGAACCGCAACGCGCTCTCCGCGCAGCTGCGCCGGGAGCTGCTCGACGCGCTGCACGCCACCGCCCAGGACGACTCCCGGGTCGTGGTCCTCACCCACACCGGCAGCGTCTTCTGCGCCGGGATGGACCTCGAGGAGTCCCGCGGCACGAGCGCCGGGAACCAGGGTGTCAACGAGTTCCCTCACCTCCTCGAGGCGATCTGGACGCACCCGAAGCCGGTCGTCGCGCGCCTCGCCGGCCCGGCCCGCGCCGGTGGCGTCGGCATGGTGGCGGCCGCGGACATCGCGATCGCCGCGCAGGACGTCACGTTCGCGTTCACCGAGGTGCGCATCGGCGTGGTCCCCGCGGTGATCTCGGTGACGGTGCTGCCGCGGCTGCTGCCCCGTGCCGCGCACGAGCTGTTCCTCACCGGCGAGACGTTCGACGGGCGCCGCGCCGCCGCGATCGGGCTGCTCACGACCGCGGTCCCCGCCGACGCGCTGGACGCCGAGGTCGCCCGCTACACCGGGATGCTCAGCAAAGGTGGTCCGCAGGCGCTCGCACTCACCAAGGAGATGCTCCGGCGCATCCCCGCCGCGACCATGGCCGACGAGTTCGCCGCGATGCTCGCGCTCTCCGCCGCGCGGTTCGCGTCCGAGGAGGGGCAGGAGGGCATCCGGGCGTTCGCCGAGAAGCGCCCGCCGTCCTGGGTCCCCCCACCCTGAGCCGTCCTGGAGAAGCCACGCCCCGACGACGAGCACGAGCAGCGCCAGCAGCGCCGCGCTCACCCTGCGCCGGGAGTTCACCCCTCGCCGTCCTCGCCCCCGCCGCGACGGCCGATCCGCTCGGACACGAGGTCGACGCCGCGGTCGATGCCCTTGGCCACCCACCAGCAGGCCGGCAGCAGCACGGCCAGCAGGATCGCGAACTGCGCCGGCAGGCCGAGCTGGGTGAGCCACAGCTCGACCGCGTCCCACCACCGCGCCACGGACTGCCAGGCATCGGAGAGGACATCGGGCACCCCCGCAGGCTAGTCGCCTTCCGCGGGTGGGCCCGGGCGGCCGGTACTACGTTCGTCGGTATGTTCGCCGTCTACGCAGACCGCCCCGACGCCGACGACCCGCTCTCCGCCCTCGTGGTGGGTGAGCGCCCCGACCCGGAGGTCCCCGACGGCTTCGTCGCGGTCACCGTCCGCGCGGCCAGCCTCAACATGCACGACGTGTTCACCCTGCGCGGGGTCGGTATCAAGCCCGACCAGTTCCCGATGATCCTGGGCTGCGACGGCGCCGGGGTCCTCGAGGACGGCTCGGAGGTGGTGCTGCACTCGGTCGTCACGAGCCCCGGCTGGCTGGGCGACGAGACGCTCGACCCGAAACGGACCCTGCTCACCGAGCGGCTGCAGGGAACGTTCGCCGACACGGTCGTGGTGCCGGAGCGCAACGTGCTCCCCAAGCCGGCCGGGCTGAGCTTCAGCGAGGCCGCCTGCATGGGCACCGCGTGGCTCACGGCGTACCGGATGCTGTTCGTGAAGTCCGGGTTGCGGCCGGGGCAGACGATGCTCGTGCAGGGCGCGTCGGGCGGGGTGGCCACCGCGCTGGTACAGATCGGCCGGGCCGCCGGGATGCGGGTCTGGGTGACCGGCCGGACCGAGGAGAAGCGCGACCTGGCGCGCTCGCTCGGCGCGCACGAGACGTTCGAGTCCGGCGCGCGGCTGCCCGACCGGGTGGACGGCGTGTTCGAGACGGTCGGCAAGGCCACCTGGAGCCACACGATGAAGTCGCTGAAGCCCGGCGGGATCGTCGTGTGCAGCGGGGCCACGTCGGGCGACCCTGACGCGGCGCAGCTGCAGCGGCTGTTCTTCCTGCAGCTGCGGGTGGTCGGCTCGACGATGGGCACCCGCGACGAGCTGCGGGACCTCTTGGAGTTCCTCGACCTCGCCGGGATCAAGCCGCAGATCGGCACCGAGCTGCCGATGACCGACGCCGAACAGGCGTTCCGCGCGCTGGTCGACGGCGACACCGCGGGCAAGACCGTCCTCACCCACTGACTTGGCACCACCAGCGGCACGCGTGATGGCGCTTTAGACACGGTCGCGCCGCGCCTGCACAAAGGACCACACCGCCAGGACAAGGAACACTCCCCAGAGAGCCAGGTCGAGCAGCCCTGCAGTCGTGGCGATGTCGGCATCGTCAGAACCAGCGGCAGGGCTACCGATGAGTTGCCCAACAGAACCCAGCACGCCGAGCAGGGCCACGACCGCGGCAGCGTGTATCGCGTGGCTGCGGCTGGGATGTTGCACCTGGCATCGGCACAGCTGTCGGCTCGGATGGGTCGTGGTGGTGACGTCGAGACCCATCTGGAGCAGGCCGACGCTGCTGACCGGGGTGCAAGGCAATCCCACCGGTAACGGCGAGTGGGTGGTCTATGCCGACCCCCGAGGACCGAACGCAGCCCTGGGTAAGATCTGGCGGTGGCGCGTCATCGACTGCCCCCAATGCCGCGTTCGCCTCATCCAATG